>NZ_JBKGZG010000022.1:0-37536 GCF_046545655.1 Thiohalorhabdus sp.
ACGAGATTCGAACTCGCGACCCCAACCTTGGCAAGGTTGTGCTCTACCAGCTGAGCTACTTCCGCCCGGCACGGCTTAATCTCGCAAAACGGCCCTGTTGTGTCAAGGTCCGCCCCGGCCGCCCGCGGGGGATCCGGACCCTTCCGCGGGACTCTCCTCCCCGGAGAGCAGGATGGGCAGGGCCGCCTTCAGATAGAGGATCATGGACCACAGGGTCAGGACCGCCGCCAGGGTCAGCAGCCCCAGGCCCCAGAGATGGACGTCCACCCCCTGGATGGGCTCATGAAGGAGGAGCAGAACGATGGCCACCATCTGGGCGGCGGTCTTGAGCTTGCCCATCCAGGAAACCGCCACGGCGGCCCGCTTGCCGAGCTCGGCCATCCATTCCCGCAAGGCGGAGATGGTGATCTCCCGGCCGATGATGATCACCGTGAGGATGGCCGGGGCGCGCCCGTCGGCGGTGAGCAGCACCAGGGCGGTGGCCACCATGAGCTTGTCGGCCACCGGGTCGAGGAAAGCCCCGAAGGCGCTCGTCTGCTCGTAGCGGCGGGCCCAATAGCCGTCCACCCAGTCGGTGATGGCGGCGAGCACGAAGACCACTGTGCTCGCCAGGTAGCCGGGCCAGCCCGGGATGAAGAACAGGCCCATCAGCAGGGGAATGGCCCCGATGCGGATGAGGGTCAAGATGTTCGGAACGTTCCAGTTCACCCGTTACTCCCCGAATGGAATTCCGCGTAGATGCGCTCCGCCAGGGAGCGGCTGATCCCCTCCACCTTCTGGAGGTCCTCCACGCCCGCGGCCCGGATCCCCTTGAGGCCGCCGAAGTGGCTCAACAGGGCCTTCTTGCGCTTGCCCCCCACCCCGGGAATGCCGTCCAGCGCGGACTCGCGGCGGGCCTTGCTGCGCCGTTGCCGGTGGCCGGAGACGGCGAAGCGGTGCGCCTCGTCCCGGATCTGCTGCAGGAGGTGCAGGGCCTTGGCATGCGGGTCGAGACTGAAGGCGTGCGCCTGGCCCGGCTGCCAGAGGTCCTCCTCGCCGGGGCGGCGCTCCGGGCCCTTGGACACCCCGAGCAGCTCCACCCCGGAGATCTGCAGCTCCTCGAAGACCCGCTCGGCCACATGCAGCTGGCCCTGGCCCCCGTCCACGATGACCAGGTCCGGCAGCGGCGCCCCTTCCCGCTTCAGGCGGCCGTAGCGCCGGGACAGGGCCTGTTCCATGGCCGCGTAGTCGTCCCCCGGCTCGATGTCCCGGATGTTGAAGCGCCGGTAATCGGATTTCCGCGGTCCCTCCCGGTCGAACACTACGCAGGAGGCCACCGTGCCCTCCCCCCGCGTGTGGGAGATGTCGAAGCACTCCATGCGCTCGGGGGGCGCTTCGAGACCGAGGGCGTCCGCCAGGGCCTGGTAGCGGGCCTCCAGGCTGGCCGAGTCGGA
Source organism: Thiohalorhabdus sp. (assembly GCF_046545655.1). Taxonomy (NCBI): domain Bacteria; kingdom Pseudomonadati; phylum Pseudomonadota; class Gammaproteobacteria; order Thiohalorhabdales; family Thiohalorhabdaceae; genus Thiohalorhabdus; species Thiohalorhabdus sp. The sequence continues at coordinate 1,434 of NZ_JBKGZG010000022.1, forward strand.
AATCCTGCGCTGCAGGGCATTATCCGCGTTGTGCTCGGCCATGGCCACCCAGTGGCGCTTCTCGCCGCGCTGCGGATGGGTGATGGTCACCTTGCGCTCCATGCGCTCGGCGAAGGCCTCCTCCAGGGCCTCCTTCTCCTCCAGGGGCCGGTTCACCACCACGCTCGGCGGAACCGGCTTGTCGTCGTAGAACTGGGTCAGAAACGCCTGCAGCACCGCCTCGGGGGGGACTCCCTCGGTGTGGCTGGGGAAGAAGCCCCGGTTGCCCAGGTTGCGCCCGCCGCGGATGAAGAACACCTGCACGCAGGCCATCCCCGCCTCCATGCGAACAGCGATCACGTCGTGGTCGCCGTTGCCGCCGCTGACGTGCTGGTGCTCCTGGACCCGCCGGATGGCCCGGATCTGGTCGCGCAGCCGGGCCGCCTCCTCGAAGCGCATCTCCGCCGCGGCCTGCTCCATCCGCTCGGTGAGCTCGCGGTCGAGCTCCTCGTTGCGCCCGGCGAGGAACAGCTCCGCCTGCCGCACGTACTCCCGGTAGGTGTCCTCGTCCACCTCGCCGGTGCAGGGGCCGCTGCAGCGCTCGATCTGGTACTGCAGGCACGGCCGCGAGCGGTTGGCGAAGAAGGTGTCCTCGCACTGGCGGACCGGGAAGATCTTTTGCATCAGCTTCAGGGTCTCCCGCACCGCCCCGGCGGAAGGATACGGCCCGAAGTAGCGCCCCTTCTCCTTCTGCGGTCCGCGGTGGAAGGCCAGCCGGGGGTAGTCGTGGTTGCGGGACAGGAAGATGTAGGGGTAGCTCTTGTCGTCCCGCAGCAGGACGTTGTAGCGCGGCTTGTGGCGCTTGATGAGGTTGCTCTCCAGGAGCAGGGCCTCGGTCTCCGTGTGCGTCAGGGTGGCGTGGATGTCGTGGATCTGGCGCACCATGGCGCGCGTCTTGGCGTCCGTATCCGCGTTCTGGAAGTGGCTGCGGATGCGGTTGCGGATGTTGCGCGCCTTACCCACGTACACCACCACCCCGGCCTCGTCCACCATCTGGTAGACGCCGGGGCCGGTGGGCATCTTTTGAATCAGGGCGTTACGCTGCTCGCTTTCGGTCATACCTTAACGCGGTACAGGTTCCTGCCGGATCAGCGCCCATCGCCGAAAAGCGGGACACCCCGGCGTTTGAACAAGAACAGGAGGACCATGCCGGCGAGGAAACCGCCGATGTGGGCCATCCAGGCCACGCCCCCACCCCCCTCCTGGGCGCCCGCGAACACGTTGGAGAGGAACTGGAACAGGAACCACAGCAGCAGGACCACCACCGCCGGCAGGCGCACCAGCTGCAGGATGATGCCGATGGGGATCAGTACCGCCACCTGCGCCTTCGGGTACAGGAGCAGATAGGCCCCGAGCACCCCGGAGATGGCCCCCGAGGCGCCGATCATGGGCACCTCCGACCCGGCGTCGGTGTAGATGTGGGCCAGGGCCGCCACCACGCCACCGGCGAGGTAGAACAGCAGAAAGCGGAAGTGGCCCAGGGCGTCTTCCACGTTGTTGCCGAAGATCCACAGGTACAGCATGTTCCCCCCCAGGTGCAGCAGCCCCCCGTGCAGGAACATGCTGGTGAACAGGGTGGCCTGCGCCGGCACCGTACCGGCCAGATCGGGATGCAGGCGCAGCTCGCCGGTGATCACCGCCGGAATGGCCCCCAGCTGGTAGATGAGCCGGGTGGCGGCCTGCTCGGTCATGGAGATCTGGCCCAAAAACGCCACCACGCAGAGGGCGATCAGGGCGACCGTGACCACCGGCGGGCGGCTCGTGGGGTTGTCGTCGTACAGGGGGATCATGGGGTATGGGGTATCCCTTGGGCCGGGCCCCGGGCCGGTACCGGTCCGGGGCGTCCGGAAGCGCGGGGAACCGGGCCGCCCCTCGAGCGGCCCGCGCCGCCTGCCTGCCTCGGGACGGCTCGGTAGCCGGAAGCCCCCTAGGCTTCGGCGGAGGTGTCCAGCCGCCGCAGGTAGTCCCAGGTGAATATGCCGGTATTATGGCCGTCGTCGAAGGAAAGCTGGAGGGCGTAATTCCCCACCGGTTGGAAGTCGGTGATGTCCACGTGCTCCTTGCCGGTGATGGTCTTCGCCTGGTCCGGGGTGTGACCCTTGCAATCGGCGCAGGGGCACTCCACCCGCAGGTACTCGTAGGTGAGTTTGGAGATGTGGCCGTCGTCCCACTCGATCTCAAGGATCTTGGATTTGGTGTGGGGGCGGATCTCCACCGGCTGATGGCTGCTATGCTGGCTCATGGCCGTAAACGCTCCTCGATCTCGGTTCGCTGACGTCCCGGGACCGACTTAAGCTGGCTGCACGGGATATGGTAAAAACGGCCCCGGCCTCCGGCCCTTCGGGAAAGCCTGATTCCTTGGACCGGACCGTAATTTATCAGTTCTTGATAATATGTTCGCCCCACCCCACCGGCAATCGAAGAGAAGGGAACCATGAAGCTTGAGGCACTGCAGATCCGCAAGGGCAATATCATCGAGTTCGACGGCGGCCTGTGGCGGGTCCTGAAGACCGAGCACACCAAGCCCGGCAAGGGGGGCGCGTTCATCCAGGCCGAGCTCAAGAACATCGAGACCGGGACCAAGACCAACCACCGCTTCCGCTCGGAGGAGAAGGTGGAGAAGGCGGTGGTGGAGCCCCGGCCCATGCAGTTCCTCTACCACGACGGCGCCCACTACGTCTTCATGGACCAGGAGACCTACGACCAGGTGACCATCGGCGAGGACGTCCTGGAGGGGTCCACGGACTTCCTCCTGCCCAACACCGAGGTGGAGGTCCTCTTCCACAACGAGCGCCCCATCGGCATCGAGCTGCCCAAGGCCGTGGAGCTCAAGGTGGTGGACGCCGAGCCGGTGGTGAAGGGCCAGACCGCCAGCGCCTCCTACAAGCCCGCCGAGGTGGAGACGGGGGTGACGGTCATGGTACCGCCCTTCGTGGAGGCCGGCGACGTGATCCGGGTGAACCCCGCCGACGGCAGCTACGAGGACCGGGTGAAGTAAGGCCCCCGCCCGGGGGCTCCCGCGCCGTACGACGATGCCCCGGCTCCCCAAGGGTAGCCGGGGCATTTTTTTTCGGGGGGCGGCTTTTGGCCGGGGCCGCTCTTTCCGGGTCAGCAGGGGCCGGCCTTGCGGCGCCGGCTGGCGACCACCAGGGCCAGGCCGGTCAGCAGCAGCCCGGCCGTCTGCGGCGCGGGAACGTTCACCGCTCCCTCCGGGGTAAGGCGCAGGGTGAAGGTCCCAACCCCCTGCTCGTAGGTGCTCCAGTCCGTGACGTCGCCCACATTGACGAAGTAGTTGAGGTTGGCCAGGTCGGTAACAGCTGCGCTGTAGTAGCCGTCCTTCAGAAGCTCCGTCTCGGAAACGTCCTTGGGCTCGAGTGGGCGGGAAAGATTCGGTGGGGATTTCAGTGGGTTAGCCCTTGATGGTGACCAGGGGCTCCACCCGGGCCACCCGGCGGGAGAGGCCGGCGGCCTCGGCGGCCTCCACCACCTCCTCCACGGCCTTGTAGGCGCCGGGGGCCTCCTCGGCCACGCCCCGCATGGAGGGACTGCGGATCAGGATGCCCCGGTGGGCGAGCTCGCGGACCACTTGGTCGCCGCGCCACTGCTTCTTGGCCTGGTTGCGGCTCATGCGGCGCCCGGCGCCGTGGCAGGAGCTGCCGAAGGAGCGAGTCTCGTTGCCCTCCTCGCCCACCAGGATGTAGGAGGCGGTGCCCATGGTGCCGCCGATGAGCACCGGCTGGCCCACGGGACGCAGGGCGGCCGGCAGATTGGGGTTGCCGGGGCCGAAGGCCCGGGTGGCGCCCTTGCGGTGGACGAACAGACGCCGGGTCTCTCCGTCCACCCGGTGCTCCTCCTCCTTGCAGGTGTTGTGGGAGACGTCGTAGAGGAGCTCCAGAGAAGCGTCCGGAAACAGTTCGCGGAACCCCTGCCGGGCCAGGTGGGTGATGATCTGTCGGTTGGCCAGCGCGCAATTGATGCCGGCGCGCATGGCGCCCAGGTAGGCCTGCCCCTCCGGGGAGCGCAGCGGCGCGCAGGCCAGCTCGCGGTCGGGAAGATCGATGCCGTGTCCGGGGGCGGCCCTGGCCATGGATTTGAGGGCCTCGGTGCCGATCTGGTGGCCCAGGCCGCGGGAGCCGCAGTGGATGGTGAGCACCACGTCCCCCTCCCGGAGCCCAAAAGCCTCCGCGGTTTCCGGATCGTGGACCGCGGCCACCTTCTGCACCTCCAGGTAGTGGTTCCCGGAGCCCAGCGTGCCCATCTCGTCCTTCTGTCGCTCCTTGGCGCGCCCCGACACCTGGGCGGGATCGGCCCCGGGCATGTAGCCGTACCCTTCGATCCGCTCTAGGTCCTCCGGCTCGCCGTAGCCCTCCTGCACCGCCCAGCGCGCCCCGCCGGCGAGCATGTCGTCCATCTGGCCGGGCGAAAGGTGGATCTTGCCGTGGCTGCCCAGGCCCGCCGGGATGCGGTGGAAGAGCATGTCGGCCAGGGCCTTCTGATGCGGTTGGATGTCCTTCGCGGTGATGCCGGTGCGCAGGGTGCGCACGCCGCAGGAGATGTCGAAGCCCACGCCGCCGGCGGAGACCACCCCGCCGGCGTCGGGGTCGAAGGCCGCCACCCCGCCGATGGGGAAGCCGTAGCCCCAGTGGGCGTCGGGCATGGCGTAGGAGGCCTGGACGATCCCCGGCAGGGCGGCGACGTTGGCCACCTGCTCGAGGACACGGTCGTCCATGCCTTCCAGCAGCGCCTCGTCGGCGTAGAGGACGCCGGGCACCCGCATGGCCCCTTCCGGCTCCAGGACCCACTGGAAGTCCTCCACCTCGTGCAGCCGGCCGATGTCCATGCCCGGGTCCTCCCCTCGCCGTTGGGTCTAGACGTCCACCACGCATTGGGCCGTCCAGGTGCCGTCCTCCTGCCGCACCACCCGCAGGTCGGTGAGGGTCGCGCCCTTCACCTCCACGGCGGGCTCGTGGCGCGCCCGCTCCACGGGCTCGCCCCAGGCGGTGGCGGCCAGCCCCCCCTCCGTCAGGGACACCTCGAAGGCGCCGAACAGCATGGAGCGGGTAGCCATCTCGTAGACGAGGGCGTCGAGCCACTCCACCAGGAGGAATTCGGGGTCGGGGGCGGAAACCTCCACGGGAACCGGGTCCCGGGGAACCACCGATTCGGGATCGGTGACCACCGCCGTCAGGCCCACCGCGGCCTGGACCAGGGTCTCCTCCAGGGTGGGTCCGAAGGCGCGGATGCCCACATCCGCCTGATGCTCGTAGTGGGACCACCCGGCCTGCGCCATCGCCTTCCTCCCCGGCGCCGGAACGCGCGGCAAAATTTGAGTATGTTACCGTTTCCCGGGCCGCTCAAGCGGCGCCCCATCCGTTGGTTCCCCTAGCCCCTGCACCGGACGCGAGCACCCATGACCCAGGCCAGCGCCCACACCCCCATGGTCCAGCAATACCTCCGCATCAAGGCGGAATACCCGGACATCCTGCTGTTCTACCGCATGGGGGACTTCTACGAGCTGTTCTTCGAGGACGCGCAGCGCGCCGCCGGGCTGCTCGACATCACCCTCACCCAGCGCGGCGAGAGCGGCGGGCAGGCCATCCCCATGGCCGGGGTCCCGGTCCACAACCTGGAGCCCTATCTGGCGCGGCTGGTGAAGGCGGGGGAGTCGGTGGCCATCTGCGAGCAGATGGGCGACCCCAACACCGCCAAGGGTCCGGTGGAGCGCAAGGTGGTCCGGGTGGTCACCCCGGGCACCCTCACCGAATCCCATCTTCTGGAGGAGCGGGCCAACAACTTCCTGGCCGCCGTAGTGCCCGGGCCGCAGGGCGACCGCTGGGGCCTGGCCGCCCTGGACCTGTCCACGGCCCGGTTCACGGTGACCGAGCTGGACTCGGAGGAAGCCCTGGGCGGCGAGGTGACGCGCCTCGACCCGGCGGAGATCCTCCTTCCCGAGGGGCACACCCTCCCGGAGAGTGTGGGCCCCCTCTATCGGGACCGGGCCCAGCCGCGGCCCGTCTGGTGCTTCCAGGAGGACACCGCCCGCGAGTACCTCACCGAGCAGTTCGGCACCCGGGACCTGTCGGCCTTCGATTGCGAGGGTCTGCCCGCCGGCCTCCCCGCGGCCGGGGCCCTGCTCCTCTACGCCCGGGAGACGCAGAAGGGCCTGCTGCCCCACGTGCGCACCCTGGAGCGCGAGCACACGGCGGAGACGGTGGTCATGGACGCGGCCACCCGCCGCAACCTGGAGATCGACCGCACCCTCTCCGGCGAGGGCGACACCCACTTGGTGGGGGTCATCGACCGCACCGTGACCCCCATGGGGGCCCGGCTACTGCGGCAGTGGCTGAACCGCCCCCTGCGCGACATGGAGGCCCTGCGTCGGCGCCACCAGGCGGTGGGCTCCCTGGTGGACCGGGGGCGGTTCCTGGAGGTGCGCGAGGTTCTGGACCGCGCCGGGGACATGGAACGGATCCTGACCCGGGTGGGCCTGGGCTCGGCCAATCCGCGGGACCTCAAGAAGCTCGGCGATACCCTGGCGGTGATCCCCGAGCTCCGGGAGGTCCTGGGACGCCACGACAGCCCGCGCCTTGCCGAGCTGGTGGAGGCGCTGCCCCCGCAGCCCGAATGGGTGGGCCATCTCCAGCGCGCCCTGGTGGATCAGCCGCCCGCTACGGTGCGCGATGGCGGCTTCATCCGGCCCGGCTTCGACGACGAGCTGGATCAGCTCAAGGACGTGGGGGACAACGCCGGCGACTACCTGGTCCGCCTGGAGGCGGAGGAGCGCGAGGCCACCGGCATCGACACCCTCAAGGTGGCCTACAACAAGGTCCACGGCTACTACATCGAGGTCTCCAAGTCCCGCCTGGACCGGGTCCCTGAGCGCTTCATCCGCAAGCAGACCCTGAAGAACGCCGAGCGCTTCATCACCCCGGAGCTCAAGCGCTTCGAGGAGCAGGCCCTGTCCGCCGCCGAGCGGGCCCTGGCCCGGGAGAAGGCCCTATTCGAGGAGCTGGTGGAGGCGCTGCGCGCCGACCTGCCCGCCCTGCAGCCACTGGCCCAAGCCATCGCCGAGGCGGACGTGCTCGCCTGCTTCGCCGAGCGGGCCGAGGCCCTGGATTACGTGCAGCCGGAATGGACCGAGGACCGCTCCCTGACCATCCGCGAGGGCCGCCACCCGGTGGTGGAGACCGCCGGCAGCGAGCCCTTCGTGCCCAACGACCTGATCCTGAACAACCGGCGGCGCATGCTGCTGATCACCGGGCCCAACATGGGCGGCAAGTCCACCTACATGCGCCAGGTTGCGCTGATCACCCTGCTCGCCCACGCCGGCAGCTACGTGCCCGCCGCCGAGGCGCGCCTGCGCCCGGTGGACCGCATCTTCACCCGCATCGGCGCCCGCGACGACCTGGCCTCGGGGCGCTCCACCTTCATGGTGGAAATGACCGAGACCGCCAACATCCTCCACAACGCTGGCCCCGACTCCCTGGTGCTCATGGACGAGATCGGCCGCGGCACCTCCACCTTCGACGGGCTCGCCCTGGCCTGGGCCAGCGCCGAGCGCCTCGCCGAGCACAACCGCTCCTGGGCCCTGTTCGCCACCCACTACTTCGAGCTCACCGATCTGGCCGAACGGCTCTCCGGCGTGGCCAACGTCCACGTCTCCGCCCGGGAGCACGGCGACCGGGTGATCTTCCTGCACACCGTGCGCGACGGCGCGGCCGACCGCAGCTACGGCCTGCAGGTGGGCTCCCTGGCCGGCCTTCCCGCCCCCGTCATCGAGCGCGCCCGGGGCCTCCTGGAGGAGCTGGAGTCGGGGGCCGTCACCCCCACCCACGAGCCCGGAGACCCCGAGCCGGCCCCGCAGCTCGATCTGTTCGGCAGCGCCTCCGACCCCTTGGTGGAGCGTCTGCGGGAGGTCGACCCTGACAGCCTCACCCCGCGCCAGGCTTTGGAGCTCCTCTACGAGCTCCAGGAGCAGGCCCGCAGCAGATAGTCCTGACTACGCCCCTTCCCTCCGGCCTCAATCCCTTTCTATCCCTTTAGAGAATATTATAGGGCTCTAATTCAAAAGCCGGGGAATAATCAAAAGGTTACATTGGATACCGGTAAATACGCTATTCGGGGGGTTTGAACCCGGCCGAGGAAATGGGCATCATCTAGGCACGAACAAGGCCACCCCATACGGTTTTCGAATCCAAAGAAAATGCTACAGCGTACATCCGTCGTCCTGCTCGCCCTGCTGCTCGCCTTCACTTCCCTCGCCGTTCAGGCCGAGACCCGCTACGTCAGCGACGAGCTGGAGATCACGCTCCGGCGCGGCAAGTCCGACCAGCACAAGATCCTTGGCTCCGTCGAGAGCGGTGCCGAGGTGGAAGTGCTCGAGGTGGATCAAGAGGCGGGGTTTACCCGCGTTCAGACGCCTTCCGGCACGGAAGGCTGGGTCCTCACCCGCTACCTGATGGACGAGCCCGCGGCGCGGGACCGGATCGCCGACATGCGCGAACGTCTGGAGCGCAACCAAGAGCGGATGGAGGAGATGGAGGGGCAGCGTGAAGAGCTGCAGGCCCTGGAGAAGGAGAACGGGGAGCTTACGCGCGAGCTCGAAGAGCTCAAGGAGGTCAGCTCCAACGCGGTGGACCTGAAGGAGCGCGCCGAGACCCTGGACCAGAAAAACCAGGAGCAGGCCGAGGAGCTCAAGCGGTTGCAGGAAGAGAACAGCCGGCTCCAGGACCTCTCCGCTCAGACGTGGTTCACCCGGGGGGCGGGCGTGATTATTGCCGGGATGCTGGTGGGGCTGATCCTGCCCAGGATCCGCTTCCGCAAGAAGCGCCGTTACGAGCTGTAGGCGGACTCTCGCCGTGGGGCGTCAGAGGCGCCCCGAGCGGAAGATGGCCACGATCAGCCACAGGCCGAAGAAGGCCGCCACGCCGAAGCCCACCAGGCCGAACATGGGAAGCCCGTAGACCTCCGGCCCCGCTCCCGCCACCACCAGCTGGGCGGAGCCGATGACCAGGGCGGCCACCACCAGGGCGAAGGCGATGCGGTTGCTGGCCCGGTCCAGCTCCTGCTCCAGGCTGCGCAGCTGCCGGAGCTCGAACTGGATGGGGGTGCCCTGCCCCAGACGGCGCAGGGCGCTGCGGAAATCGCGATAGGCGGCCTGGGTTTCCGCGCCCCCCGCCTCCAACTGGCCCAGCATGCGCCTGGCCACCCGGTCGGGGCGATAGCGTGCCCGCATCACCGCCCGGAGATAGGGCTCGGCCTCGGAGACCATGTCGAACTCAGGGTCCAGCACCTGTCCCAGCCCCTCCACCGTGATGAGGGCCTTGGCCAGGAGGGCCAGGTCCGGCGGGAGGGTGATGTGGTGCGCCCGGATGAGGCGCACGAACTCCAGAAGGATCTCGCCGAGCTGCAGGTTCTCCAGGCGCACGCCGTGGTAGCGCTCGATGAAGCGCTCGGCGTGGAGGAGCAGCTGGTCCCGGTCCAGGTCCGCCGGGGCCCGGCCGATGCTCAGGAAGGCGTCCACGGCCTCCTCGGCGTCGCGCTCGATGAGGGCGAGAAGGAGCCCCAGGAGGCGCTCGCGCAGCTCGGGGCGCAGTCTCCCCACCATGCCGCAATCGATGAAGCAGACCCGGTCAGGCTCCGGGAAGATGACGTTGGACGGGTGCGGGTCGGCGTGGAAGAAGCCGTCCTGGATGATCATCTTGAGGAAGGCACGGGCGCCCACCCGGGCCAGGCCGCGCCGGTCGTAGCCCAGGTCGTCCAGCTCCTCGGGCGGCGTGAGGGCCATGGGGCCGTCGATGAGCTCGGTGACCAGGACCGTCTCCCGGGTGTACTCCCAATGCACCTCGGGGAACCGTACCTCGCGCCGGTTGCGGAAGTTCTCCCGGAACCGTTCCAGGTTGCGCCCTTCCTGGGTGAGGTCCAGTTCGGCGCGGAAGCTCTCCGAGAACTCCTCGGCAATCTGCACCGGATCGTGGTGGGCCAGCTCGGCGATGTGGTCGGCGGCCAGCTGGGCGAGTCGCCGAAGGATCCGCAGGTCCACCTCCACCTGCTCCTGGATCCCCGGGCGGCGCACCTTCACCGCCACCTCCTCTCCCGTGTCCAGGGTGCCCCGGTGGACCTGGGCGATGGAGGCGGTGGCCATGGGCTCGCGGTCGAAGCGGGCCAGCCGGCGCCATCCCTCGTCGCCCCAGGCGGCGCGCAGTTCCTCCTCGATGTCGGCGAAATCGATGGGGGGCAGACGTCCCTGGAGGTTGGAGAGCTCCTCGATCCAGTCGGGGGGCAGCAGGTCGGGCCGGGTGGACAGGATCTGGCCGATCTTGATGAAGGAAGGCCCCAGCTCCTCGCAGACCCGGCGGACGCGCTCCGCGGTGGTCAGGCCGCGGGCCCGCTCCGGGCCCTTCCGGGCCCAGGAGGGCAGGAGGCGCCCCAGCCGCAGCTGCTGGACCAGCTCGCCGAATCCGTAGCGGGCCAGGACTCCCAGGACCTCCCGCAGCCGGTTGATCTGCCGGAGGCCGTCGAGGCCGAAGCGGCTCACTCTCGATTACCCGCGTCGGGATCCGTTACCCGGCGCTCTATTTCGGCCAGGCGAGTCTGCAGCTGGGTGATGCGGCGGCTCAGGTCCTCCAGGTCCTCCCGGGTCACCAGGTGCATGCCGTGGAGCACCCGGGTGGTCTCCTCCCGCACCCGCTCCTCGACCTCGTTGATCTGCTCCCGCCCCGACTCGCGCCAGGTCTCCGTCTCCCGGTCCACCCGTTCCTGGAGCCGCTCGCGGCTGGCCCGGCCGGCCTCCGCCAGCCCGGCCGCCCGTCGCCGCGCGCCCCGCCAGCCGGTCACCGCCGCCCCCAGGGCGACATCCACCGCGGTCCTAAGCCGGTCACGCATCCTCCCGCTCCTGTCTCGGTGGGCCATGGGGTTCGATCGTACCTCGAACCCTAGCAGAAGGGGCGCCGAACGGGCCACTCGTTTCAGGCAGTGCCCTGTTCAAGGAGCCGCTCCAGGCCCTCCTCGTCCAGGATCCGCACCCCCAGCTCCTCGGCCTTGTCCCGCTTGGATCCCGGGTCCGCGCCAGCTACCACGTAATCGGTCTTGGCCGACACCGAGCCCGTGACCCGAGCCCCCCGGGCTTCCAGGGCGGCCCGGGCCTCGTCCCGGGTCCGGCGCTCCAGGGACCCGGTCAGCACCAGGCGCAGCCCCGACAGGTCGGGGCCCTCCGCCGGACTCGCCTCGCCCTCTTCGATCCGCAGTTCCCGGCGCAGGCCGGCGATGACCTCCTGGTTGTGGGGCTGGCGGAGGAAGGTGACGATGGAGCCCGCTACCGCCGGGCCGACGTCGGGGACCCGCTGGAGCTCCGCCTCGTCCGCCGCCAACAGGGCGTCCAGGGTACCGAAGTGGGAGGCCAGCGACTGGGCCGTGGCCTCCCCCACCAGCAGGATGCCCAGGGCGTAGACGAACCGCGCCAGGGTGGTGTGGCGGCTGGCGTCGATGGCGTTGACCAGGTTTGTGGCGGACTTCTCCGCCATGCGGTCGAGGCCCTGCAGGTCTTCCACCGTCAGGCGGTAGAGGTCCACCGGGGTGTGCACCAGGTCCCGGTCGATGAGCTGCTGGGCGATCTTCTCCCCCAGGCCGTCGATGTCCATGGCGCGGCGGCTGGCGAAGTGGAGGAGGGTGTGCAGGCGCTGGGCCGGGCAGGAGAGGCCCCCGGTGCAGCGGGCGATGGCCTCCCCTTCCGGCCGGATCACCTGGGAGCCGCACACGGGGCAGGTGTCCGGGAGGCGGTAGGGCCGGGCGTCGGCGGGGCGGCGCTCGGTGACCACCTTGACCACCTCGGGGATCACGTCCCCGGCGCGCCGAACCATCACCCAGTCGCCGATGCGGACGTCCTTGCGGTCGATCTCGTCCTGGTTGTGGAGGGAGGCCCGGGAGACCGTGGCTCCGGCCACCTCCACGGGCTCCAGGTGGGCGATGGGGGTCACCGCCCCGGTGCGCCCCACGGAGGGCTCGATGTCCAGGATGCGGGTCAGCTCCTCCAGGGCGGGGAATTTGTGGGCCAGCGCCCAGCGGGGCGAGCGGGCGATGCTGCCCAGCTCCTCCTGGTGGTCGAAGCGGTCCACCTTGTAGACCACCCCGTCGATCTCGTAGGGCAGGTCGTGGCGCTGGTCGAGAAGTCCCCGGTAGGCCTCCAGGCAGGCCTCGATGCCCCGGGCGGTGCGCACCTCCCGGACGATGGGGAATCCCCACCCCCGCAGGCGCTCCAGCACCTCGCTGTGGCGCTCGCCGATGTCGCCGTCCACTTGGCCGAGCCCGTAGATGGAGATCTCCAATGGGCGTTCGGCGGTGATGCGCGGATCGAGCTGGCGCAGGCTGCCGGCTGCGGCGTTGCGCGGGTTGGCGAAGGCGGCCTCGCCCCGCTCCCGGCGGCGCTCGTTGAGGCGCTGAAAGCCGGACTTGCTCATGAACACCTCGCCGCGCACCTCAAGGCGGGACGGCCAGCCGGAGCCGCGCAGACGCAGGGGGATCTGGCGGATGGTACGCAGGTTGGAGGTGATCTCCTCGCCGCGGTAGCCGTCGCCGCGGGTGCCGCCGCGCACGAGGACGCCGTCCTCATAGATCAGGGAGACGGCCAGGCCATCCAGCTTGGGCTCCACCGTGTAGTCCACGGCCTCGGCGGTTCCCAGCAGGTCGCGGATCCGGCGGTCGAAATCGTGGGCTTCCTGGTCGCTGAAGGCATTCTGCAGCGACAGCATGGGGACCGCGTGCCGGATCTCGGGGAACTCGTCGAGCGGGGCCGAGCCCACCCGCTGCGTGGGGGAATCCGGTGTCACCCACTCGGGATGGCGCGCCTCCAGCTCCTGCAGCTCCCGGAACATCCGGTCGTACTCGCTGTCGGGAATCTCCGGGTCGTCGAGCACGTAGTACCGGTAGTTGTGGTAGTGCAGCTGCTCGCGGAGGTCCTGGAGACGGCGGTAGTCGTCCTGGGCCCTGCCTCGCTCGGCCATGGGAGCTCCCGTGGTTGCTGTTGGACTCGCTACGGGAGGCCGCCCTGCTGCCGGATGGTCACGCGACCGTCGCTTACGGTTCCGAGCATGGGCAGCATGTCCCGCAGCGCCTCGGGGGCGTCGGCGCCCGCCTGCCCCTCGCCGTTGAACCGGTAGGTCCGTTCCGCCAGGTCGAGCCGGTACCGGCCGTTGACGTCCAGGGTACCCCCGCGGAGGCTCTCTACCGTGCCCTCCAGGCGCCCGGGCCCGGAAACCTCCCCTTCCAGGGCGTACTCCCCCAGGGCGTCCTCGGTGGGAAGCAGGCCCAACCGCAGTCCTTCCAGGGTGGCCCGGACCTGCCCCCCTTCGGGAAGGGAGCCGCCGTGCAGGTCCTGCCCGGCCAAGAGCAGGGTGCCCCGGGCTTCCGCCATGGCCAGCCGGGGGTCCACCTCGCCGAGGCTGGCCAGGTCCAGGCGGGCCTGAAGCTTGGGGATCACCCATTGGTTACCCAAACCGTAGTTCAGCCGCCCGCGCACCTGTCCGCCGAGAACCTCGGCGCGAAAGGTATAGCCCAGCTTCCCGGTGAACAGGGAGCCGGGCCGCATCCGGACCTCCCCAGGTCCGATCTGCAGGCGTCCGCCGCCGGGCAGGGAGACGGCGATTCGCTGGAAGCGTGGACTCCAGACGGTGCCCTCCACCCCTTCCCAGGCTACCGTGTCGGGGACCGAGTCGCGGGCCCAGTGCAGCGCCCAGGAGGCGGGGAATTGAACCACAAGGGCCAGGAGGTAAACCACCACCCCAAGGCCGACCAACCGCACCCAGCGTTTTCTCACGGTTCCTCTCCCGGGACGAGGGTCAGCTCCGCTTCCACCATGCCCTCCTGCTCCCCGTTCCGTTGGATGCGCGCGGTGCGTACCTCGGCTCCGGAACGTTGCCGGAGGTCGCCCAGCCAGCCGACCAGCTCGGGGAAAGCCACCCGGGTGAAGGCCACCTGTACCCCCTCCTCCCCGGAGGAACGGAGGGTCTCCACCTCCTCGGCGAGCTCTGCGCCCTGTAGGGATTCCTCCACCAGCGCCGGCCCGAAGGAGCTCTCGCCCTCGCCGGCGTCGGGATCGGGAGCGCCGGATTCCCCTCCCAGGCGCTTGGCCTCGGCGAGGTGCTCCCGCATCCAGGAGAGGTCCTCGCGCAGCTCCGGGATCTCCTGGGCCAAACGCTGGCGCTCCTCCAGGTGGGGCTCGATGAGGAGATAGGCTCCCACCAGCAAAAGAGCGGCAATCCCCACGGCCAGGATGACCCGCTCCCTGGGGGGGCGGTCGCGCCACCATTCCCGAAGCACCTCAGTCCTCCTCCCGGAGGCGGAGGCTGGCGCTTACCCGGCCGTCCTCCATTTCCGCACGATCCACTTCCACGCTGCCGTTCTCTCCCAGGCGCCGCTCCAATCGTTCCAGGGCCTCGTAATCGCCCATGCTGACCTCCAGGGTCAGCTCGTCCCGCTCAAAGGCGAGGGACTCCACCTCCGTATCCTCTTCATTCTCCGCAAGCCGGGAAGCCAGCCGCGATATCCGCTCCAGGAACCCGTCGGACTCCCCCGGATCCTCCTCGCGCTGGCGAAGCTGCTCGAGGGCCTGCTCCATCTGGTAGCGCGGGTCCACCAGATTGCGGGCGTCGGGAAAGGCCTCCCGATAGGTCTCCTCGATGGCCGCCTCCAGACGAGCGTGCTCGGCCCGGATGCGCTGCCCCTCCAGCACCCACTGGATGCCGGCCACCACAAGCAGGCCCAGCGCCAGGCCGGCAACCGGGGCCAAACGCCGCCCCCAAACCCGCGGATCCTCGCGGGAGGCGTAGGGCCCGGTGAGCAGGTTGCAGCCCGCCGCGGGCTGCTCCTGGCGGGCCAGCCAGGCGGGGCGCGAACGGCCGTCCTCCTGGATCTCCAGGTCCATCTCCCGGGACTCCAGCCACGTCGTCCACTCGCCCACCCGGGCCCGCTGTTCCTCGTTGGCCACCCGTACCCGGAGGGTGGCCGGGGCGACGCGTGCCTGCTCCAGGGCCAGCAGGAGGGAGCCCGGAGGCTGGCCGACGAGGGTGCCGGGTAGGGCGGCGCCCCCGCCCCCACTGGGGAGGCGCAGGAGGAAGGGCGACTCGGCCGCGTCCAGGAACCAGGTCCCAGGAGGCGGCGGCGCAATGGCCAGGAACTCGGGCACCAGGACCCGGGGCCGCCAGCCGTGCTCCTCCAGGCCGTCCAGCCAATGGTCCATGAGCTCGCGTTCCACCACGGCGACGGGAGTCTCCGGCTGGCTCTTGGGCCGCGGCAGGGGGACGAAGTGGTATTCGCTGGGATCCCGGAGGAGCTGCTCCTCCAGGGCGTAGGGGAGGATGGCGCGCTGGCGGCGCCGGGTCCCGCCCGGGAGGCGGACCCGGTGGACACGGACCCGCTCGCCGGGCACGCAGAGCATGAGGCGGGCCCCGGGCGGGGCGGGGAGCTCCGACCAATCGCCGCTCCGGCCCTCCTGCCGGGGCGTGCCCTCGCCGCTCATGCAGCGGGCCCAGTCCAGGCCATCCGGCCGCAGACGGACCCACCAGTACTCTCCGCGTAACGCCACCTATCGGATCTCCGTGCTATGGCGAATGATTCGGGCCTCTCCCCCGGAACGACGGTACACCGTGGCAAGGCTTCGGGATACCGAGCCGAACCTCGCCTCGGTACGCACCAGGAAATAGTTCGTCTGCACGGTCAGGTTGGGCGGCGTCTCCCCCCCTGGGGCGTCACCGATGGCCTGGGCGGCGAAGGTGTCGGGATCGGCGAATGGCTCCTCGCTGGTCTTGCCCGCCCACCGTTGCCCCTCCCCCAGGGCCGTGCGGGGCGATCCCCATGCCTCCACCACAGCGGCGAGCACTTCCGGGGACGCGGTGTTGACGTTGACCCCGGTGGCCTCCGGCAAAGCTGTGATGTGGGGCTCCAGGGCCCGCCAGGCCTCCCCGTCCACTCCTCGCAGGAGGCGGATCTCCTCGGCTTCCCCGAAGGGGCGGTTGGCCGCCAAGTAGGGCGGCTGCAGGCCCTGGTACATTCCGTCCTCGGCCCCGCCCCCTCCGTAGGGGGTCTGGTCGGGATCGATCCAGTCCACCGCCGCGTCGGCGATTCCCGGATCCAGCTCCAGGATCCGGAGGAGTCTCCGAAACTGTTCCAGGGCCGCAGGGTCTACCTCGCCCTCGGCGGTGACCAGGTTGTTCAGGTTGAACCGCCCCTGGAGGTCCTGCACCCGGCCGTTCAGCTCTCCCCAGTCCACTGGGATCGGGGGGATGGGCCGGGCCCAGAGGTCCGTGTGGCCGTCCAGCTCGTTGGTGTCCCGCTCCAGGAGCATGCCCACCCAGTGCTGGGCCGCCCGGGATACCTGATCGGCTTGCGCGAGGGCCCCGTCCCCCTGCACTTGGCGCACCCAGACCTCGTTGGAAAGGCTGAGCCGGGCCACCACCGCCGTCAGCACCGTGACGATCAGAAGGATGGTAACCAGGGCCACGCCCCGCTCATCGCGGATGGCCGACATGGAAGACACGCTCGAAACGGCCATGCTCCTCGAATTCCAGAGTGATCTCCACGGCCCGGGGCAGCCCGGCATCGTCAGCAGTTCCTTCAGGGGGCCACACTGTGGCCCAGTCCGGATTCTCGCCATCCGGCCCCGGATCATTCATGTACCGGATTGCGACCTCCTCCACGCCTTCAAGCAGGCTGGCCTCCCGGGGCTCGAGGCTGGCTGGCGCGTCCAAACGGGACCACGTGAGGCGGGTCAGCTCGCCCTCCTGCAGGCGATAGGCCACCCGCCGATAGGGGCTGGCCGGCCCGTCGCGGAAGGAGGTGCTGCCACCCCGGACGAAGCGGAACAGCGTGTCCTCCCCCGCCCTGCCTTCCATGGCCTCGCCGCTTTCAGAGCCCTCGAAGGACATTTCCCATGCCTCATCGGGGCTGCGCGGGGGGCGGTCGCGCACCTGATCGAGATCGCGACGCATGAGGCTGAGCACCGACCCCAACCGCTCCCAGAAGGCCCGGGTTTCCTGGAGCTCCTCCTCGGTCTGCAGGCCCTGGCTGACGGCGGTGAACCCCGCCGCCGCTACCAGGGCAAACACCGCCAGGGCGATGAGCACCTCCAGGAGGGTCATGCCCGCCTCCTGGTTTCCGGAGGGAAGGGTCATGGCTGTTCCCCTCCCTGTTCCAAAGGCTCTTGCCCTTCTTGCGGTTGCTCTTCAGGTGCCTGATTTTCGGGAACCTGATCTGCAGGGCCCTGGTCCCCGGGATCCTGATTTTCGGGGGTCGTTCTTTCCTGAGGCTGCCGAAGGAAGCCCTCCAGGGAGACCAGGTCACGTTCGTCCTCGGCGGGGCCCACCTCCACACTGATTCGGCGTAGGGCTTCCTCCTCGGTCTCCTGCACCTCCTCCCGCCAGTACCACTCCCGGCCGCCCATCTCGCTGGACCCCTCATAGGTCCGGGTCTCGGGCCAGTCCTTCCGGGCCTGATGGAGAACCACTCGGTTTTCCGCCACCCAGCGGGCCATGAGCCGGTCGGGGAGACTTTGGGAGACCACGATTCCCTGGCTTAGTCCCTTCCACAAGGCGGCCAGCGCGAAGGCAACCACCGCCAGGGCCACGAGGACCTCCACCAATGTGAACCCTGCATCCCGGCGGCTGGGCGCCGTCATTCCGGACCCTCCACTCGGGCCCGGCCCACCGGATCCAGGACCACGGTCCTCCGGGTATCCTCACGCTCCAGGGTCAGGCGGAAGGCGTCCTGCTCCCCCGTAGGGTACAGATAGACCTCCCCCTCGCCGTTGGCCTCCTCGCCGTTTATGGACAGCGCTCCCCACTCTATTTCGGGGTCCTGACGCACCGAGGCGAAGGGCGACTGTTCCACCTTCTCGAAGTCCTGGCCTTCCCGCACCTGGAAACGGTAGGATCGCTCCTCGGTATCCAGAACCACCCGCCAAGTACGGGAGGACAGCATGGCTTCCTGCCGCACCTGGTTCACCAGCAGGACCATGCGGTCCGCGGCCTCCACGACGCTTCGTCCGCCTCCTCCGTTCAAAGAGGGCACCATGAGACCGGTGATGATCGCCACCAGGGCGATCACCACGAGGAGCTCCAGGAGCGTGAAGCCGTTCTGCCTCCCCGGGGCCGCGCAGGGGTCGCCTCGCCTACAGCTCCCAGGAGCCGATGTCGGCATTCTCGCCCTCGCCACCCTCTCGGCCGTCCGCCCCCAGGCTCACGATGTCCACCTCCCCGTGCTTGCCGGGATTCAGGTACTGATAGGAGTTCCCCCACGGGTCCTTGGGGAGCTTATCCAGGTAGCCGTTCCAGTTGGGCGGTTCGGGATCGGAGGTGGGTTTCTCCACCAACGCCTCCAGGCCCTGGTCCGTGGAGGGATAGCGGTGGTTGTCCAGCTTGTACATATCCAGGGCCGACTGGATGGCCCGGATGTCGTTCTTGGCCGCCGTGATCCGTGCCTGGGCGGGACGGTCCATCACCCGGGGGACCACCACAGCGGCCAAAATCCCCAGGATCACCACCACCACCATCAGCTCGATGAGGGTGAAGCCCTGCTCCCTGCCGCGCCAATCGCGCGGGGAAGAGCCGGCATGGATCGCGGGTACGAATGGGATGCGGATCAAGGTCATTCTCTCCTTGCTCGGCCAAGTACGCCGAACCGGTCTGGTTGAAACACCTTCTAGCCCACCAGCTGGTTCATCTCGAAGATGGGCAGCAGGATCGCCAGTACGATGACGAGCACGATGCCACCCATCACCAGGATCAGGATCGGCTCCATGAGGGCCGTGGCCGCGGAGACCGCCGATTCCAGCTCGCGCTCCTGGTTGGACGCAGCGCGCTCCAGCATTTTCTCCAGCTCTCCGCTCTCCTCGCCCGCCGAGAGCATGTGGACCATGAGGGGCGGAAAGTGGCCGGATTGGCCGAGGGCCGTGTGCAGCCGCCCGCCCTCCCGGACCGCGACCGCCGCCTCCTCCACCGCCTCGCGGATGGGCTGGTTGCGGACCACCCTTCCGCCGATGCGGATGGCCTCCAGCAGGGGCACCCCGCTCTCGGTAAGGATGGCCAGGGTGCGGGCCAGGCGGGCCGAATTGATGGTCCGGGACAGCCGCCCGATGAAGGGCAGGCGCAGCAGCAGGCCATCGAAGGCGTAGCGCACGCGGGGCCGGCGCAGGGCGTAGGTGGCCAGCAGCGCGGCCCCGGCAAGCAGCACCACCAGCAACAGGCCGTTGGCCCGCAGGAAATCGCTGGAGGCGATCAGGCCCCGGGTGAGCAGCGGCAGGGTCTGCCCGGTACTCTCGAACACCCGCACCACCTCCGGGACCACGTAGGTGAGCAGGGCCACAACCACCAGCACCGCAACCACGGTGACCAGCATGGGGTAAATGAGGGCTACGCCGAGCTTCTGGCGCATGGCCTGGCGCTGCTCGGTGTAGTCGGCGAGGCGGTCCAGGACCTCCTCCAGGCGGCCGGAGGCCTCCCCCGCCTCCACCATGACCCGGTAGAGCTCGGGGAAGGTGCGCGGAAAGCTGCCCAAAGCCTCGGTGAGGGTGGCGCCCTCGGTGATCTGCGCCCGTACCCCCGCCACCACCGATTGCAGCTGCCGGCCGTTGACCTGCTCGCCCAGGGCCCGCAGGGCCTCCTCCAGGGGCATACCCGCGCGCACCAGGGTGGCCAGCTGGCGGGTCAGCAGGGCCAGGCCGGAGGCCGAAACCCGGCCGCCCAGCATGGGGCGGCCCCGCCGGGCCCCCTGCTCGGCCACGGGCTGTACCTCCACCGGATAGAGGCCCTGATCGCGGAGCTGGGCCCGGATCTGGCGGGGCGAGTCCCCGGTGAGGATGCCCTTGCGGTTGCGTCCGCGGGCGTCGAGGGCTTGGTACTCGAAGGCGGCCATATCAGGCTTGGGTCACGCGCAGGACTTCCTCGAGGCTGGTCTCGCCGGCGAGCACCAGGCGAATGCCGTCCTCGCGGAGGGTGGTCATGCCCCCCTCGCGGGCGGCCTGGCGCAGGGTCTGCTCGCCCCGGCTGTCGTGAATGAGGTGACGCAGCTCCTCGTTCACCGTCATGAGCTCGTAGATGCCGGTGCGGCCCCGATAGCCCGTGTTCCCGCACGCCTCGCAGCCCACGGGGTGGTTGATAACCGCGGGCTCCCCCGGGGCGACCCCGAGCAGACCCCGCTCGCCCTCGTCGGCCTCCTGGGGCATCCGGCAGTCGGGGCACAGCTTGCGCACCAGGCGCTGGGCCATGGCGCCTAACAGGCTCGAGGCCACCAGATAGGGCTCCACCCCCATGTCCACCATCCGGGTGATGCTGCCCACCGCGTCGTTGGTGTGCAGCGTGCTGAAGACGCGGTGGCCGGTGAGGCTGGCCTGCACCGAGACCTCGGCGGTCTCCAGGTCGCGGATCTCGCCCACCATGATCACATCGGGGTCCTGGCGGAGGATGGCCCGCAGCCCGCGGGCGAAGGTCATGCCGGTCTTGGCGTTCACCGGGATCTGCCCCACCCCCTCCAGGTCGTACTCCACGGGGTCCTCCACCGTGATGATGTTGATCTCCGGGCTGCGCACCTGCTGCAGGGCGGCGTAGAGGGTGGTGGTCTTGCCGGAGCCGGTGGGGCCGGTGACCAGGAAGATGCCGTAGGGCGAGCGGATGAGGTCCTCGAAGCGGGTGCGGATGGACTCCGGCATGCCCAGCTGGGCCAGGGTCAGGGGTCCCTGCTCCTTCTCCAGGATCCGCATGACCACCCGCTCGCCGTACTGGGTGGGCAGGGTGGAGACGCGCACGTCCACTGTGCGGCCGGCCAGGCGCAGGCTGATGCGGCCGTCCTGGGGGACCCGCCGTTCGGCGATGTTCATGCGGGCCATGACCTTGACACGTGCGGCGATGCGGGCCGACAGGCCCGGCGGGGGCTCCACCAGGTCGCGCAGGACCCCGTCCACGCGGTAGCGGATCACCACCCGAGACTCGAAGGGCTCGATGTGGACGTCGGAGGCCCCCTCCTCGATGGCCTGGGTCATCACGGCGTTAAGGAGGCGGATGATGGGGGCATCGTCCTGGCTATCCAGGAGATCCGCCGACTCGGGAAGCCCCGCGGAAGCGGCGTCCAGGTCCACCGACTCCCCCAGGTCTTCCACCGCGTCAGCGGCGGCGCCGGTGCGCTCGAAGGCGCGCTGCAGGGCGCGGTTGAAGGGCTCTTCCGGAATCATGACGGGCCGGTACTCGGTACCCAGCTCGCCCTGCAGCTCAAGGAGGGTTTCCCAGGCTACATCGGGGCGCACCCAGATGACCGTGTCCAGGTTCTCCCGGTAGGCGGGAAGGATGCCAAGGCGGCGGGCCTGCCCGAAACCCAGCAGCCCGGCCACATCGGCGTCGATCCGGCCCAGGTCCGGGTCCGCCTCGTGCGCCCACCCCAGCTGCCGGGCCCGTTCCATTGCCCAGGAGGACTCGGTCAGGCTGCCCCGCTCGATGAGCTGACGGGCTGCGGCCAGGCTGTCGCCGCCCTGGGCTTCCAGGGCTTCCCGCCATTCCTCGGGGGTGATGGTGGAAGGGGGGGGCAGGCTCATTGCTCCGTTTCTTCTCCCTTGTCGTTGTCCGCCCCGTCCAGATCCTGGGGCGCGATGCGCTCCCATTCCTCCATGGGGGGCGCCTCTTCTTCCTGGGCCCCCTCGCTTTCCTGGAGGTCCTTGATGAAGTCGTACTTGGCGCCGGTGGGCTCCGCCATATCCTCCGGTCCTCGCACAATGCGCGGGCGTAAAAAGACCATGAGGTTGGTCTTCGTCTCACTAGTCCGCTTGTAGCGGAAAAGGTTCCCCAGAATAGGGATCCGGCCCAGGATCGGCACCTCCTGGACGTTCTCATCGTTTTCGGTCTGGATGAGGCCGCCGAGCACGACCATCCGTTCGTTCTCGGCGATGACGGTGGTTTCCAGGGACCGCTTGCGGGTGGTGATGTCCTGGGCTTCCCCGCGCTGGTCCACGCTGGAAACCTCCTGGTAGATGTTCATCTTGATGGCGCTGCCCTCGGTGATCTGGGGCGTGATGCGCAGGGTCAGGCCAACGTCCTCGCGCTCGATGGTCTGGAAGGGATTCTGCACCGCCGATCCTTCCCCCGAATCCGTGGAGCTGTAGGAGCCCGTCACGAAGGGGACGTTGCGGCCCACCATGATCTCGGCCTCCTCGTTGTCCATGGTCAGGAGATTCGGCGTGGACAAGACGTTAGTGCTGCTGCGGCTCTCCAGGGCCCGCAGCAGGCCTGCCATATTGATGACCTCGGTGCCGCCGGGGAGCTCCAGGGTGCCGTCCACGTAGCCGACGCTGAGGCCGGAGCCCAGGCCAAGAGGGTTCTCGGCCCCTTCCTGGATGCTGTCCCCGACGGAAAAGGAGGTGCCGCCCACCACGCCGGTGCCGTCATCCAGGTTCTCCGCGGCCTGCCACTGAATGCCGAGCTCCCGGGCCTGGTCCAGGGAGATCTCGGCAATGAGGGCCTCCACATAGACCTGCAGGCGACGGACGTCTAGCTTTTCCACCACTCCCTCGATGGCTCGGAAGTCGGACTTGGAGGCCCGGACCACGAGGGCGTTGGTCTGGGAGTCGGCCTTGATGGTTATGTCTCCAAGGGGCCCGCCGTCTTCCTGTTCGCCGCCGTTGTCCTCGGTGACGGTACTTTCCAGCACCTCCACCATGTCTTCCGCGTCGGCGTTCTTCAGGTAGATGACCCGGGTGTTGCCCTCCGTTCCGGTGGGCGTGTCCAGCCCGTCGGCAAGCTCCTTGATCTCCTCGCGGGTACCCTTTCGCCCACGGATGATCAGGCTGTTGGTCCGCGGGTCCGCGAGGACCGTAACCTGCTCCTCGTTCTCCTCCCCACCCTCGTCCTCGTAGAGTCGTCCGAGCATTTCGCCGACCTCCTTAGCCGAGGCGTTGGAGAGGGGGATCACCTCCAGCTCCCCGGCCTCGGTGGGCTTGTCCAAGCGCTCGATGATGCTCGTCAGGCGTTCGATGTTCGATGCGCGGTCGGTGAGGATCAGGGCGGCGGTGTCCGGATAGGCCACCAGATGGCCGTAGGAGGGCACCAGGGGACGAAGGATGGGCACCATGCGCTCGGCGGAAACGTGCTCCAGGCGAATCACCTTGGTGACCATGCGGTCGTCGTCATCCCCTTCGCTGACCTCGATGGCCCGGTGCTTGCCCTCGTCCTGGGGAACGATTTTGGTGACCCCGCCCTCCTGGACGGTCATATAGCCATTTACCTCCAGGACCGATTCGAAGGCCTTGAGGGCCTCCTCCTCGGTAAGCTCCGTGGGCGCGACCACGGTCACCTCGCCCTCCACCCGGGGATCCACCAGGAAGTTCCGGCCGCTGAACTCTGAAACCGCTTGGATCACCGCACGCAAGTCGGCGTCCTCGAAGTCGAAGTTGACCTCCGCCCGAGCCTTTCCAGACCAGATAGCCATAATAGCCAGGAGGATGAAGGCGAGCAGGATCGCCCGGGAAGAAACGGGTTGCGAAAGGCGCGTCTGTGCGTGTCCCATGCCCATGGATTACCGAACGGAGTAGTTGAGGGTTTGTTCCTGGCCGTCCCGCTCCAGACGGACCTCGTATTTGTCTGCGCCCTTCATCTCCCGGTAGGCGCCCAAGGCGTCCGAAGAGGTTCGGATGTCCTGCCCGTTCACCGATTTCACCACGTCTCCTTCCCGCAGGCCCAGATCCTCGTAGATGCTCCCGGATTGGATGTTCTCGATGCGGAACCCGGCCGGCTCACCGTTCACCTTGTGCGGCACAGCCTTGGCCTGGCGCAGCAGGGAGGGCAGGTTCTCCAGGTTCTCACGCACGGTGCGCTCAGGGACAACCCGGCTGTTCGCACCTTCTTTCTGGATCCCCGATTCTCCATCGGGGGAATCCTGCTGGGAGATGGATCCTTCCAGTTCGGCCACCTCCAGGTTCAGGGCCTCCGTCACGCCATTTCGGCGCAGGATCACCCGGCGGGGCTCGATCCGAAGGATCTCCGCCCCTCCGGCCAGCGTGTCTCCTACGCGGTACACCCCCTCCTCACCTTCTTCCCCACTGGCAATCAGGGCCACTTTTTGCTCGCCTTCCTGGCTCGCAATAATGCCCTTGAGGGTAAGGTCCAGGCGAGTCTCGCGCACCGGAGCCTCGTCCTCGGGGTCATTCTCCTCCGATGCGGGGGAGCCGAACAATTGACGCATGCCCTCCGAAACCGGCCCTTCCTCGGTTTGCCTCCCCGGGGAGTCGGCCCCTGGCCCCTCGGGACCGCCAGGGACGGATGGCGATTTCGAGTCCTGGGAGAGCCCCGCCGAGGGCGGAGAGGAGGGAAAGAGGTCCCAGGTGAGATCGGCCAAGGCTACGGCAAGGACTACCACCAGTACCCCCTCGGCCAAACGGATGCCGGTGGTGGGCGAGAAGCGGGACAGCAAGCGTGGCATGTTGAGCGCTGGGATATAGGCCATGGGTTACGAGCGTCTCTTTGTTCGGGCGAGGAGAGAATTCGGTCCTGGGACTTCCGCCCCCATGGCACCTGCCTCCGGGCCTTTCAGGGAAATTCCACGGCCTTCTCGCCGGGTTAGGCGGTTATGGAATACCCTCCCCATGGGGCAGGATGCCCGCATAGTGTAAATGGTCTCGCCCGTGAGGCAATGGCAACCCTGAATTTTTGAGGCCGTTGCAAGGGTTCCCCCTAAGGAAGCTACGGGAAAACCAACAGGGTTGCTGGTATGGCCGGGTGGTATGGCCCCTTTCATCCCCGGCAAGAATTCCCAATAAGAATAAAACCGCCGGCTCTTTCCAGGAGTGCTCCCCCTACTATTGCAGGAAACATTTAAAATCACCACCTTACTCCCCGGCATCCAAGGCCTTGCAGCGCAAGCAGCCTCCTCCCACGGGAATGGGGCCTTGGGGATAGGCCAACCCCGGAGGAAGCTTCCCGTGGCAGGCTCAAGAGGAGGGAGCTACGGCCAAGGGCGCCCCGGGCCCCAGCGGCCACCCGCCCACCACCCACACGGTTAGGAGGACCAGCCACGCCAGGAGGAAGGCCACGGCGTAGGGAAGCATGGTGGCCACGAGGGTCCCCAGGCCGGCTCCGGGCGCGTAGCGCTGCATCAGGGACAGGATGATGACCATGTAGGGATTGAGCGGGGTGACCACGTTGCTCACGGAATCCCCCACCCGGTAGGCCGCCTGGGTGAGCTCGGGGCTGATGCCCGCCTGCATGAACATGGGGACGAACACGGGAGCGAAGAAGGCGTACTTGGCCGATGCGGAGCCGATGAACAGGTTGCCCACCACCGTGACGAGCACGAAGGCCGCCATGAGCAGGGTGGCTGGGAGGGACAAGGAGGCCAGGAGGTCGCCGCCGGCGATGGCCAGCATCTCCCCGAGGCGGGAATACCGGAAGGCCTCGATGAACTGGGCGGCGAAGAAGGCGAGCACGATGTACGGGCCCATGTCCGCCATCGTGCGCCCCATGAGCGCGGCGGCATCGCGGTCGGAGCGGATGGCCCCGGCGCGGACGCCATAGGCCACCGCGGGGATCAGGAAGAGGATCAGCAGGATGGGGACGATGGCCTCCACCCAGCGGGCGAAGCGCGCCCCTTCCCCGTGCAAGGGCGCACCGGGTACCGCCACAAGGGCGACTATCGCCCCCAGGGTAAGGACCAGGGCCCAGCCCGCCGTGCGCAGGGCCGCCCCCTCGGTCTCCCGGTCCGTGCGGTGGGCCCTCCGCCCTTCTTCCCCCTCCGCTTGCTCCAGACCGCGGGTGCTCAGGCGCGGCTCCACGAAGCGCCGGGTCACCCACCAGCCCGCCAGGGGCAGGAGGATCGTGGAGGCGATCATGAACCACCAGTTGGCGGTGACGGCCACCTGGTAATCGGGGTCCAGGATCCGGGCGCCGGCCGTGGAAAGGCCCGCCAGCATGGGATCGAGGCCGGTGACCACCAGGTTGGCGGAAAAGCCTGCGGAGACCCCGGCGAAGGCCACGGCGATGCCGGCTAGCGGCGAACGCCCCTGGGAGGCGTACAGGGCGGCGGCCAGGGGCGGCAGGACCACGTAGCCCGCGTCCAGGGTCAGGGAGGAGAGGACCCCCACCAGCAGCAGGATCGGGGTCACCAGTCCCGGGGCCACCCCGCCCAAAGAGCGTTCGATGAGGGCGGGCAGCAGCCCCGTGCGCTCGGCGAGGCCGATGCCGAGCATGGCCACCAGGACGAGCCCGAGGGGCGGAAAGCGGACGAAGTTCTCCACCATGGCGGAGAACAGCCACCACAGGCCGTCGCTGTCGAGCAGCCCGCGGGCGGTCACCGTCTCCGTGACCGGACCGTCCTCCCCGGAAACGGTCTTCACCACCCTCCAGCCGGCCGTTTCGGCCACCTGGGAGAGGGCCAGCACCACCAGGGTACCCAGTAGGAACAGGGTGACCGGGTCCGGGAGGCGGTTGCCCAGCCGCTCCAGGACCCCCAGCCAGTCCGGTTCTTTCCCCTGCGGTTCCGTGCGGATGGTCCGCTCCTTTCCCGTCCGAAACGAAGCCGCCCGATTCCCCCGCGCGGGGGGTTACCCTTATTCCTAGGTGGCGGTTTCCGCTTCGTCCCCCTCCCCCGCATTGTCCTATTCCGCCTCGGGAGTAGGGTTGGGCTCCCCCGCCTCCTTCTCCGCCTCCGGGGAGGGATCCAGCTCCCGCCGTTCTTCCTCCGCAGGCACTTCTGCGCCGCCCAGACGGCGGTAGGTCTCCAGCAGCCGGTTCACACGGGCAAGGAGGCGGCGGGGATCCAGGGGCTTGGCCAGGAAGTCGTCGGCCCCCGCGTCCAGGGCGGTGGCCTCTCGCTCCACGTCCTCCGCCTCGCCGATCAGGAGGAGGGGGGTCTCCCGCAGGCTCTCTTCACGCCGCAGGGTCCCGGCCAGGGCCTCGCCGTCCAGCTCCGGGGCATCCGCCTCGGCCACCACCAGCTCGGTGCGGTGGTGCCGAATGAGGTCCAGGCCCTGCCGGCCGGAATCGCTGGTCTCCACCTCCAGACCCTCGTCTCCCAACAGCAGGGTCAGCATCTTGACGGTGGCCGCGTCGGTTCCGATCACCAGAACGCGCTCCCTGCGCTCGCCCTCCCCTTTCTGCTCCGAAAAGGTGGCGGCGCGTTGGGCGGCGGGGCCGCGCTCCGCCCAGGGCTTGTCGGCCTCCTCCCACAGGCGGCCGGCGTCCACCTCCACCCCGGGCGGAAGCTCCAGGGCGCGCAGCACCTCGGTCAGGGAGACCTTGCCCTGCATGGCCTTGATCAGGCCGTCCTCGAACATCAAGTGCATGCCGCCGGCACGCGCCTTGTCCACCAGCTCCGATTCCATGATCCCCTTATGGATGCCCTCACGCACCCCGGCGTCGGCGAGGAGGAGCTCGTAGGCCCCGATCCGGCCCTTGGTGCCCTGGCCGTCGCAGGCGGAGCACCCCTTGCCCTCGTGGAAGACCACCTCCTCGGGGATGTTGTACTTGGTGCGGACGCCCTCTCCCACCTCCACCGGCTCGCTGCATTCGGGGCAGTTGCGGCGCAGGAGGCGCTGGGCGAGGACCCCGGAGACGCTGGAGGCCAGCAGGTAGCCGGGCACGCCCATGTCGAGGAAGCGAGTCACCGCGCCGGCGGCGGAGTTGGTGTGCAAGGTGGAGAAGACCATGTGGCCGGTCTCGGCGGACTCCAGGGCGATCTCGGCGGTCTCCTGGTCGCGGATCTCGCCCACCATGATCACGTTGGGGTCCTGGCGAAGAATGGAGCGCAGCCCGGCGGCGAAGGTCATGCCGGCCTTGGGATTCACCGGCACCTGGTTGATCTTGGGCAGCTGGTACTCCACCGGATCCTCCACCGTGATGATGTTCACATCCTCCTGGTTGATGGCGCCGAGGACGGAGTACAGGGTGGTGGTCTTGCCCGATCCCGTGGGCCCGGTAACCAGCAGCATGCCCTGGGGCTGGTGCATGATGGCCTCGATCTGCTCCCGTTCCCCGGTCAGGAAGCCCAGCTTGTCCAGCTCGAGGCCTTCCCCCGATTGGTCCAGGACGCGCATCACCACCTTCTCCCCCCAGTAGGTGGGCAGGGTGGACACGCGCAGGTCCAGGGGATCGTTGCGGTAATGGAGCTTGATGCGGCCGTCCTGGGGACGCCGGGCCACGGAGATGTCCATGCCGCCGAGGACCTTGATGCGCGAGACGATGGCGTTGCGCGCCTTGGCGGGGAGGTTCATCACCTCGCGCAGGGCCCCGTCCACGCGGAAGCGCACCGTGACCATGGACTCCTGGGGCTCGATGTGGATGTCCGAGGCCCCCTTGTGGATGGCGCGGATCAGGATGTCGTTGACGATCTTGACGATGGGGGAGGCGGTGCTCTCCTGCAACAGCCGCTGTGCGGCCTCGTTCTGTTCCTCCCCCTCGTCGTCGGCGAGGCCTTCGTCCTCCATCTCGTCGAGGGCGTCCTGGAGGAAGTCGTATTCCTCCTCTTCCGGGCCTTCCGCACCGTTCTCCTCCGGAGGCGGGAACAGTTCATCCAGTTTTTCCCGCAGGGCGGAGCGGGGGGCCAGGACCGGCTTGATGGGGCGGCCGATGGAGAAGCGCACTTCGTCCACCCGGGCCACGTTCCAGGCCTCGGCCATGGCCACAACAATGGCGTGGCCCTTCTTATGTAAGGGGATGGCCAGGTAGCGGCGGGCGGTGCTCTCGGGGAGCAGAGGCAGCAGGTCAGCGTCTAGGGGGGCCTCGTCCAGGTCCACGGTGGCCACGTGGTAGCGATCGGCGATGAACTGGACCAGCTCCCCTTCGGTCAGAGCCCCGGTGTCGACGAGGGCCTGGTCCAGGGGGATATGCTCGGTCTCGGCGTGGTCCCGCGCCTCCTCCATGGTCTCGGGGGCCACCAGGCCGTTTTCGATCAGCTCCTGGGGAAGGTCCGAGGGGCGGGCGGTGGTCAAGGCTGCCTCCCCGTGCCCTCAGCCAATGCGCAGGGAGGAGGCGATGTCCAGGCCGATCCGGTAGCCGTCCCCCTCCGCGCGGCAGTACGTGATGAGCCCTTCATGGATCTCCTCCTCGCTCTCGCCGTCGATGTCCAGGCGGGCGTAGGTTTCCGGGGTCAGCTCCTCGAAGGCCCGGAGCCCGAAGCCGGTGGCAGAGCGGTCGACGATCTCCACGGGATAGGCCACGCCATGGACCACGAGACGGCCCTTGCCGCGGTCCTCCTCCCGCGGGGCGAGGCGGCGCTCCTCGCCGGTCCGTTCCCGCAGGCGCACCAGCCGGTCCCGGGTCATGCGCAGGTAATCGGTGATCACCGGGTCGATGGAGCCTTGCTCCGCGGCGTCCGCCAGGCGGTCCAGGCGCGCCAGCAGGTCGTCGAAGCTGCGGACCGGATCCTCGGTCATCCCCCACCCTCTCGCTCGAAGTGGGCCATGGACTCCACGTGGGCCGTGTGGGGGAACATGTTGGCGATCCCCGCCTCCTTCAGCCGGTAGCCGGCCTGGGCCAGGATGGCGGCGTCGCGCGCCAGGGTGGCCGGGTTGCAGGAGACGTACACCACCCGCCGCGGCCGCAGCTCCCCGGCCAACTGCTTCACCGCCTCCACGGCCCCGCTGCGCGGCGGGTCCAGAAGGACCTTGTCGCATTCCGCGGCCCCGGGGATGTCCGCCAGGCGCGTCTCGGTGAGATCCGCCGTGGCAAACCGGGTCCGCCCCTGCAGCCCGTTGGCGGCGGCGTTGTCGGCGGCCCGGGCGACGAGGGCCTCCTCCCCTTCCAGGCCCACCACCTGGGCGCCGCGGGCCGCAGCGGGCAGGGAGAAATTGCCGATCCCGCAGAACAGGTCGAGGACACGGTCGCCTTCGCCGGGCTCCAGCAGCTCCAGGGCCCGGCTCACCAGCTGGCGGTTCACCGTTGCGTTGACCTGGATGAAGTCGGTGCTGCCGAAGCGCAGGGTCAGGTCGAATTCGGGAAGGGCGTAGCGGAGGTCGGCGGGCCGCTCGGGGGCGACGGGCGTGGCGGTCTCCGGGCCCTTGGACTGGGTCTCCACCACCACCCCCTGCTGCCGCTGGAAATCCAGCAGGCGCTGCCGGTCGGAAGCGGTGAGCTCGGTGAGATGGCGGAGCACCACCACCGCGTCCCCTTCCGTATCGGCCACCTCCGCCTGAGGGACACGGTCCGGCCGGCTCATGCCGGCCACCAGCGCCTTCAGGGCCGGTATCAGGGGCTCCAGGCGCGGCGCCAGCACCGGACAGGCGTCCATCTGGGTCACGTAGCTACTGGCCCGTTCGCGGAATCCCACCAGAACGCCCTTGTTGCGCACCGCCCGGATGCTCAGGCGGGCCTTGGCCCGGTAGGCCCAATGGGGGCCGTCCAGGGGCTCCAGCCAGCGCTCCGGGGCCACACCGCCGGTGCGCTCCAGGTTCTCGGCGAGCATCCGGTCCTTGGCCGCCACCTGGGCCTCCGGGGCCAGGTGCTGGAGGGAGCAGCCCCCGCACAGGCCGAACACCGGACAGGGGGGCTCCGCCCGGTCCGGGCTGGCCTCCAGGATCTCGGCCACCTGCGCCTGGTCGTAGTGCCGGCCCCGTTTGGTGTAGCGGAAGGCAACCCGCTCCCCGGGCAGGGCGCCGTCGACAAACACCACCTTGTCGTCCACCCGGCCCACGCCACGGCCGTCGTGGTCCAGGTCGTCGATGCGGACCTCGCCCGCGATTTCCGGGCTGGACGCCTTAGCCGTCATGCCGTCCCGTCCATGCGTCGTGGAAGGCCTGGAGGTGCTCCTCGCCGGAGCCGGTCAGGTGCCCCGCCAGGAGCCGGAGCTCCTCGTCCCGCTCCCCGGGCGCGAGCTGCCCGGTGTTCACCAGCCAGTGCAGGTAGACCCCGTAGGTGTTGAGCACGTCCGTCTCGCAGTAGCGGCGGATGCCCGCGATGTCGCCCGCCAGCCAGGAATCCAGCACCTGGCTGCCGTCCATGCCCATCTTGCCGGGGAGACCCAGCAGGGTGGCGATCTGGTCCAGGGGGGCGTTGGCGTTGCCCTGGTAGCCGGCCAGGACGTCCATGAGGTCCGTGTGGCGCTTGTGGAAACGGTTCAGGTAATTATTGAAGCGGAATTCGCGGTCGCCGTCCCCTTCCTCCCAGTAGCGCGGGGCCACCACCTCGTTGATCAGGCCGCGATAGTGGAGCACGGGGAGGTCGAAGCCGGAGCCGTTCCAGGACACCAGGGTGGGGGTGTAGCGCTCCAGGCCGTCGAAGAAGTGCTGGATGAGCTCGCCCTCGGTGGATTCGGCCTCGCCCAGGGACCAGACCTTGACCCCCTCCTCCAGACGGGGATGCCGGAAGACCACCGAGATGGCCACCACCCGGTGCAGGTGGTGGCGCAGGAACTCCTTCCCGCCGCTCTCCTGGCGGCGCAGGGCCAGCATGGCCCGGACCGTGTCCTCGTCGGAGAGGCCGTCGAGGCCGAACAGGCGGCGGCCGCCCTCGATGTCGGGAACGGTTTCGATGTCGAAGACCAGAACGTTCACCCTGGGGATTCCCCGCTTGCCACGCGTTTGGGGGCCGCGAGGCACCCGCCTCCGCGGGCGCTTTCGGCGCGCCGCCTCAGGGTAGCATGGGTCCGGCCCCCTGTCCCTGCCCGTCGGGGCCGGTTCCGGGGGGAACTGGATCCCCCCGTCTGGCGGGGGTGGGGTGCGATTGGAAGGGGCCGGCGTCAGGCGTACAGGCCGGTGCTCAGGTAGCGGTCGCCCCGGTCCGGGGCGATGCCCACCACCACCCCCTCGTCGAGGGCCTCGGCCACCTCCAGCATGGCCACCACGGCGCCGCCGGCGGACAGGCCCAGGAACAGGCCCTCCTCGCGGGCGAGGCGCCGGGCCATGTCCTCGGCGGCGGATTGGTCCACGCCCACGATGCGGTCCACCTGGCTCCGGTCGTAGATTCGGGGCAGGTAGGCCTCGGGCCAGGCACGGATGCCGGGAATGCGGGAGCCCTCGCTGGGCTGGGCGCCGACCACCTCCACCTGGGGCGCCTCCTCCCGGAAATACTGGGAACAGCCCATGATGGTGCCGGTGGTGCCCATGGAAGAGACGAAATGGGTGACCCGCCCCTGCGTGTCCCGCCAGATCTCGGGGGCGGTGGCCTCATAGTGGGCGCGCGGATTGTCGGGGTTGGCGAACTGGTCGAGCATGACCGCGCCCGGATCGGCCTCGATCATCTCCCGGGCGCGGTCGATGGTGCCCTCCATGCCCTGGTCGGCGGGGGTGAGCTCCAGCCGCGCCCCGTAGGCGCGCATGAGCATCTTGCGCTCCTCGCTGGCGCTCTCCGGCATCACCAGGGTGATCTCGTAGCCCCGAACCGCCGCCACCATGGCCAGGGCGATGCCCGTGTTGCCCGAGGTGGGCTCGATGATGCGGGAGCCGGGGGCCAGCTCCCCCCGCTCCTCGGCGCCCAGGATCATGGACAGGGCCGGACGGTCCTTCACCGAGCCCGCCGGGTTGTTCCCCTCCAGCTTGAGCAACAGGCGGACGGGCTTGTCCCGAGGGCCTATGCGGCGCAGTTCGCAGAGAGGGGTGTTGCCGACCAGCTCTTCCAGTCTCGCCATGGGTTCCTCTTGCCGGGTGGGTGGAAGGTCGGGAGGGCTGTGGGCTCAGTCTTCGGAATGCTCCAGGCGGTGGAGGTGGCGCCGCGCCACCGGGTCGCCCTGCTTGGCCGCCGCCGCGTACCATCCCCGGGCGGCGTCGGGGTCCGGATCCAGGCCGATGCCCTGTTCCAGGAACTCCCCGAAGCTGCGCTGGGCGGGCGCCAGGCCCTGCTCGGCCGCCTGCCGCATCCAGTAGGCCGCCTGGGCCGGATCGGTGGGGAGCCCCCTACCGCGTAGGTAGCGGTTGGCGAGGTGGCGCTGAGCGCGGGCCTCGCCCTCTCGGGCGTCCGCCTCCAGGAGCCGGACCTTTTCCTCGTCGTCGCGGGCCATGGCGCAGTCCCCTCACCGGATACCGGCCGTATTCTACAAGACACCCCCGCCAGGTCCCGATCCCGGTGGCGGGCCTGGCGGGGGCGGGATCCGAATGGGCCGTTCCGGGGCCGTGGAGCAGGTGGCGAGGCCCCGGAAAGGATCAGTGCTTCACCTCATGACCCAACCGGTTCTCCACGGACCGCACCTTGTCGGTCAGGGCGCCCTTCTCGCCCTCCTGGTAGTCCATGGTCAGGACGGTGTAGAAGCGTTCGCTGTCCTTCTCCACCAGACGCTCGCACTCCTTGATGAGGTCGAAGATCTGGTCGAGATCGCCCTCGATCTGCGTGCCCATGGCCGTCAGGCGGTACTCCAGGCCGCTCTTCTCCACTCGCTCCACCACCTGCGCCACCACGTCGCCGACATGACCGCCGCTGTGGGTCAGGGGGATCACGGAGTAATTCACAGTATAGGCCATCGGAAGCTCCCCGTTGGTTGGAATGCGCGCCCCGTGGGCGTGCGGGGCGTTTGATGTACAATGGCGGGCCCCACCCGCGGGCGGATTGCCACACGCCCAAGCTTTCTCAGGATCGGCGATACCGGCATGGAGCACGACCCCCGGCGGGCCGCGGGCTACATCGTTGCCTCGGCTCTCATGTTTGCCCTCACCGGTGCGACCGTCAAGGCGGCCTCCGCCCATCTCCCCTACACCGAGGTGGTTTTCTTCCGGAGCGCCCTCGGGCTGGTGGCCCTCGCTCCCTGGCTGATCCGCGGCGGCATGGCCGGCCTGCGCACAGACCATCCCGGCCTGCACCTATTCCGCGGTCTCGCCGGCCTGGCGGCCATGTACTGCTTCTTCTACGCCCTCGGCCATCTGGAGCTGGCCACGGCGGTGCTGCTCAATTACAGCGCCCCCCTGTTCATCCCCTTCATCGCCGCGCTCTGGCTGGGCGAGCCCGTGCCCCGTGCCCTGCGCTGGGCGATCCCCATCGGCTTCGTGGGGATCGCCCTCATCCTGCAGCCCGGCAGGGGCATGCTCGAGCCGGCCGCCCTCCTGGGCGTTGCCGCCGGGGTCCTGGCCGCGGTGGCCTTCGTGGCCGTGCGGCGGCTCCATGCCACCGAGCCCACCACCCGAATCGTCTTTTATTTCGGGGTCATCTCCACCCTGGGCTCCGCCCTGCCCCTGCCCTGGACCTGGCAAACCCCCGATCCCGCCCTGTGGACTCTGCTGGCGGCCATGGGGATCTGCGCCACGGCCGGACAGCTCCTGCTCACCCGCGGCTACGCCTACGCACCGGCCGCGCAGGTGGGGCCCTTCACCTACACCGTGGTGGTGTTCTCCGCCGTTGTGGGCTGGATGGTCTGGGGCGAGGTGCCCGGTGCCCCGGCCGCGGCGGGGGCCCTGCTGGTGATCCTGGCGGGAGGCCTGGCCATCCGCGAGCGAGGCGCGGCCCGGCGCCGGACCTGACCGGTTTGCCACCCATACGGGCCGGGTTTATCTTGCCGGAAGGACCCGGCAGCTGTTGAATCCTCCCGCCTTCGCCGCCATGTCCGGGGTAACAAGGAGGTAAGCACCATGGCCGATTCGGAGTATCAGGAAATCCGCCGCCACATCCGCGACCGCGTCCCCTTCGACAACCCCTTCCCGGAGGAGGAGGTCCGGGAGCGCTACCACGAGTTCGGTCTGACCCCCCTGGAGTACACCTGCGACTGGCCGAAGGAGTACGAGCACTCCCCGCCCGAGCCCTTCATCGAGTTCTTCTGGGATGAGGGAGAGGGGCTTTGGGCCCTCCGGCACGCCTACGAGGACGGCGTGGAGGACACCAGCACCATGTGGCCCTTCAGCTACCTCGAGGAGATGGAGCAGAAGGAGATCCGCAACTTCCTCTGGCAGCACGAGATCGAGGTCTAGGCTATCGGGAAGGGGAACGCGGGGATGCGCTACGGGTGGGAGAACGACCCCGTTCCTTGCCCGGGCCAGCACCCCGCTGGTTTCCGGTGGCGGGAACCCCGGACGCGGTTGGCCCCGGTCGCCGGGCCGTTCCGGAGGGTTGGGCCGAAGGGAGCTACAGGTAGGCGCTGAGCTTGCGCTCGAAGTCGGGGAAGTACTTGGCGATGACCGAGACGTCGAAGGTGCCCAGGATGGCCTCCTTGGGCTCGCGGTCCAGGAGGAAGCGGAAGGCCGCCTCCAGGCAGGCCTCCGGGGTCGACTCCCCGCAGAGCCGCGCCTGATGGTCGGCGGCGAAGGTGACCCGGTGGCGGGATTGGCCGCCCCCCTCGCTCACCGTCACCTCGAACTCCATGGGGTCGCCGTCGCTGAGCCGCTGCACCACGATCATGCCTCACCCCCAAGGGCTGGTTGGCGGAGGGGGAGGGACTCCAATTTCTCACCCACGCACCTGAATTCGTTCCTGAAACTTGGCCAGGACCCTTCCGGGTACCCCCAAGAATACCCCCGTATGCGTTTGGTGGCCTTATCGGGAGTGAGATATAAGCATATCAAAAATTGATGATCCCTTTAAGGAAGGATCAAGATCACGCCCCCCAGCTGGACCTTAACTACCGTTCTCCTCGTACCTGTAGCGCGAAAGGCATTACCGATAGCAGAAGGTGCGATAGGTTGGGTTTCCCGTTACCAGGCTTGGCCACCGGTACCCCCTTATGCCCCTCTTCCATTGGATCCAGAGGCCCGGGACCAGGACCTTCTGCCCCCTGGAAGGAACCTTCCAAAAACGTTATGGTCGGATCATAAAGACTCGAAATCTATTACCTGGCTGAAGCTATTGCATGGATTGATTGCCTATGACGAACGGACACTTTTCACAGAGCGTAAGTGGCGTAGGTTTGGAGACCCTGCTGGATTTGAACGGGGAAATGATACGCCTGAACAATGGTTACTCGGTTAAATTTGAGGCGAGACAGGTTTCACCGAACGAGAATTTGCCGCATGGGATTCGGTATTCGCTGACCCTTCATGACCCAAACAATAAGCGTGTTCTGGGGTATGACAACGCCCATGCCCCCAACCTAGACCATCAAACCGTAAAGAAGTACAGGCCCCTATACCAGGGGCGTAAGATTAAAGAGTGGGACCACAAGCACAATCCATCCCATCCGATAGTTGAGCCCTATGTTTTTC
>NZ_JBKGZG010000023.1:0-36846 GCF_046545655.1 Thiohalorhabdus sp.
GATCTGCTCGGGCGTGGGGGCGTCCAGGTGGAGCTCCAGGCCGAGGACGGTGGTGTGGTAGTCCATGTCAGCGGCCCTCCATGGCGGTCTCGGGGTCGTCCTGAAAGACCGCGTCCACGTTCTTGGGGATCACATCGAACTCCAGAACCCAGACCCATGGATTGGCATCCCAGCCGAAGCCACGGGGGCCATTGATGGAATCCCAGAGCCCCTGAAAGCCGTAATGGTGGGCCCGATCTGGGAACCAGCCCCAACCGGAAAAGATGTCAGGGACCTCAAACGCCTCCCCGAAGTGGGCCAAGGGCGCCCCTTCAGCCTTCGCGTCTTCCTCGCTGATGGCCTGCACCCGCTCCACCCGCACGTCGGTGAGGCGCAGGGTTAGGCGGGAGGCCCAGCGGGGCATGTGGATGGATGGAATCCACCGCTCTGGGTCCCCTTTTGGATGGTTCGCCACAAACCGGCCTTCCTGATACCAGGCCCCCTCGCGGTAGATCACCAGATTCCGGTCCCGCCGCCACCCGCAGTCAGGCCCGTTCATGCCGTCGTACCCAGCCAGACACTTCTTCGGGGAGTGCCACGCCTCCCGCACCCATAGCAGGTCGCCAGGTTTGCCGTATGGGCATCCTGCTTTGATTCGCTCCCATCCATCCGGGTGGTAGTCACCACCCACATGGAGATATTGCTTACCCCGACGATAGCCCCATGCCCCAAAAAACGGTTTTTTGTCTAGCCACTCCAGTTGCGGCTTCACCACCCGCCGCGTCTGCGTCTTCCGGCCCTTCAGCAGCGCCCGGACCATGGCGTCCTGGAAAATGATCGGTGTCACGTTCATCAGGTCGCCTCCTCCACGCGCATCTTCCCCGGGTAGAGCCGGCTGTACTCCACCGCCTCCGTCCTGGAGGGGAAGACGGCAGCTTCGTCCTTGCTGTCTACCATCGGGCGCGCACGGCGGAGGCCGAGGCCGACCCGGCCGAGGTAGCGCCCCTCCTCGTCGCGGACGTGGTAGCCCTTTCGCTCGCTCATGCGGCCCTCCCTTGGTTGGCGGCCTTGGCCCGCCGCCTCCTAGACATTCGCTCCTCGTTGAAGCAGGCCCGGCACCAGGTATGCACACCGCCGGACTTCCTCGATGGGTAAAAGAACTCCGTGTCTGCGGGCCACAAGTCGCCGCAGCGGGCGCAGTAGCGCTCCAGTCCGATGGCGGTCAGGCGCCAGTTGTTGGAGCGGGGGTTGCGGTAGGCCTGGATGCACTGGATCGGGCAGTATCTTCCCTCGGTGGACGCGGGCAGCTCGGTCACTTTGCGCGCTCCTCTTGTTGCAGGTATTGGCCCAGCCGTTGCCAGGTCGTGGCGGAGGCGGTGCGGCCGCCCTGGGCGCGGGTCTCCGCGTGCCGCAGGGCGCGTCCCACCTCCTGGCGGGGAACGCCGGCGGCATCGGCCACGGCGCTTTGGCTCAGCCCCCGGTCCGCCATGTGGCGGTCCAGGCGTCCGGCCAGGGCCAGGCGCGGGTCCTCCGGCGCCGCCTGTTGCGGCTGGGTGTTGCGGGGTGTTTCGGGGTGTTGCCGCCGGCGGTACGCGGCGGACAGGTGGGTGACGCTGGTAATGGTGCCCATCTGGAACAGCAGGAGCGCCCCCAGCTGCAGGAGCGTCACCAGCTCCAGGGCGACGGGGCCGGAGGACTGCATGGCGGCCTGGCGGGCCACCAGGTCGCGCTCGCGGTCGCGGAGCTCCGCCAGGGTCTCGGACGCCCGCTCCTGCACGTCCCGCCAGCCGACGCGCTCCTCGCTGCGCTCCCGGTAGCCGGCCAGGGTCTGGCGCTGGGTCTGGATCTCGTCGCGGAGGCTGTCCAGCTTGGCGGACACCGCCGCCCGCTCCGCCGCGGCGGCGTCCCGGGCCTGAAACAGGGGGGCCGCCGTGTGGTGCAGGGGGCCGGCCAGGACGATCACCGACGCGGCCGCGCCGAAGACCCGCCCCCACCCCGGCCGGAACCAGAACCAGACGGCCACCACCTCCAGCACCAGGGAGATGGCCACCCCGCTCCAGCCCACCTGGTCCAGCCACCAGAGGACGGAGTGGTACTGCAGGGTGGCCACGCAGCCCAGGAGGGTGAGGAGGGCGAGGGGGGTCATGCCGATCCCTTGCCCGCCAGGCACCCACAAGGGGCCGTCCCCGGCGCCGTGCTCAGTTCAACCTCCCCGGTATCGCCGCACTCCCCGCACTCCGGGGCCTCGGCCTCGCGCTTCATACGGTCCGCCAGCCCTTCGGCCAGCTCCGCTCGTTCCTGCCAGTCCCGCAAGAGGCCGGCGCCGTCCGTCCCCTCCCGGACGGCCGCCCGCAGCTTGGTGACGTGCTCCCGCAGGAAACTCTCCATGGCCCGGTAGTTGTGCCTGGCGATCTTCATTCGGGCTCCCTCTCGTCGCAGTGGTGCAGCTCGTCCGGCCAGAAAGCGGCGTCGCGCACGGCGCAGTGGCCCAGGCCCTGGGGCGGGTTGATGGAATCCGGGATGCGGTGGGCGCAGCCCCGGCAGCGGACGCGGTCCCGGGCGATGGATGGGGCCTGGTCCCGGCGCCGCTCCTCCGGCGGGGTGCCCGCGCTGTGGCCGGTGGTCTCGTCGTGGACGTATTCCACCCGCAGGTCCGGGTGGAGGTGCTCGCGCAGGAAATCCACCAGGTCGGCGGCGGCCGGCATGGCCTCGCGGTTGCGGTCGCGGGCGGCGGTCATAGGGAGACCTCCTCGCTGGGGTCCTCGGAGCGGGGCAGGTGCAGCCCGTACTCCTCGAGGGCGGGCAGGGACAGGCCGAGCATGTGGCCGTGGCGGGTGCTGCCGATGGTGATGTCCACCCGCTCCTCGTGGACCACGCCGGCCTGCTTCAGCTGGCTCTTCAGTACCCGGTCGCTCTTGACCGGCAGGGCGTTGAAGGTGTCGCGGAGGTGGTTGTTGTGCTTGAGGTGGTGCATGACGTGGGCGGGGCGCAGGACCAGGCAGTCCACCCCGTCCCGCCGGCGCACCGCGTAGGGGTGGCGGTACTGGCCGGCGGCGATCTCGCCGAACAGCGTCTCCAGGATCCAGACCCAGGGCTCGCGGTCGGCGCTCGTCTCGGCGATGTGGGCATTCATCTCCGCCACCAGCGCGGCCGGGAAGTCGCCCTGGCGGAGGTCGATGTCGGCGAAATCCGCCAGCAGGCCCCAGGCCGTGAGCACGGAGGCGTAGTTCTCCACCATCCGCTGCGCGCCGGCGTCCGTGCCGCTCGCCCGGCAGTGCTTGCGGCAGTAGGCCAGGGCGCGGTTGTAGACGCCCTTGACCTGGTCGCGGCTGTGCTCGGCCAGGAACGAGAGCCAGTCCCGCACGGGGAAGCGGGGCAGGCCGTCCGGCAGGTGGGGGCCCTGGTCGGCGGCCCGCAGCTGGACGCGGGTGAGCTTTCCGGTGAGGCTGCGCACGGGCACGTCCTCGCCGGCGAGCAGCACCGGGGCGCTGGTGACGTACTCGGTCATCTCCGAGCCGCGCCGCGTCACCGAATACTGGAAGCACTCCTGCAGCAGGCCCACGGCCTTGTCGATGACCTGCTGCCCGCGCGCGGAGAGCTCCTCCCAGCCCACCGGGTGGGACGTGCAGCTGGTGGAGGTGAGCAGGCGGAACTCCGTCTGCAGGGACTGGCCGCTGAACATCGTGAACGCGATGGTCCGCTCCAGGTGCTTGATCAGGGTGGACTTGCCCGCGCCCTTCTCGGCCTGCATCTCCATGTGCGGCCACTGCCCCAGGAAGGCCTTGAGGTGGCCGCCCAGGGCCCAGGCCAGAACCAGCAGCGCCTGGCCGGACCGGAAGGTCTCCTGGTAGGCCTCGATCACCCGCCGGGCGTCAGCCCGGGATCCGGCGGGGAAGGTCAGGTTGTGGTAGGGGCACTGCTTCTCGGGCTCGGTGAAGTAGGTGTCCGGCCCCTCGTTGACCACCGGCCGGCC
Source organism: Thiohalorhabdus sp. (assembly GCF_046545655.1). Taxonomy (NCBI): domain Bacteria; kingdom Pseudomonadati; phylum Pseudomonadota; class Gammaproteobacteria; order Thiohalorhabdales; family Thiohalorhabdaceae; genus Thiohalorhabdus; species Thiohalorhabdus sp. The sequence continues at coordinate 3,953 of NZ_JBKGZG010000023.1, forward strand.
CTCCTGCCAGGCCAGCCCCACGAAGTTCACCGCGTTGCGGGCGCCGATCTCGGCGCCGCGCTCCAGGGTGTAGATGAAGCGCTTGAACTGCACCGGGGCGAAGACGGGGCCTAGCTTCTGCCACTTGTCCGTGTTGTGGAGCTGGTCGTCGTCGAAGACCTTGCGCAGGAGCTGCTGGCGGTGGCGGGGGGTCTGCACGGAGACGGCGAACAGGTGGTGGGGCTGGGCGTCCTCCTCGCCGGTCATGGTGGCCGTGGCGGAGGCCACCGAGACCCGGCTGATGGCGGCCACGCGGAAGCCGCACAGGTCCGCCCACTTGTACTCGGGCTCGCCGTTTTCGTCCTGCTCCACCCGTTGGACGAAGCGGGTGAAGTCCTCCAGCGCCTGGTAGCGCCAGAACTGCTGGAAGTCGTGGTTGGGCAGCCAGATCCGGGGCCGGCCCTTGCCCGCGGCGTCCGTGCGCACCCCGGGGATGGCCCACCGGTCCAGGTCCTGGAGGCGGCGGTTCAGCTCCTGGGGGCCGAGCTCTTGGAGGATGTCGTTGACGTCCGTGAACTCCTCCTCCCAGGGCCCCTGGTCCACCAGGTGGGCGGCGACGTTGGCGGCGGTCAGGCGCTCGTGCAGGGACCAGGCCGCCTCCTGGCCGGCGCAGCGGCCGTAGTTGTCCGGGTCGTCGTGGTCCAGGCAGATCACCACCCGTTTCCCCTGGAGGAAGCGCAGGTCAATGTTCGGGGCGTTGCCGGCGCCGCGGATGGCCACCGCCGCCGTCCGGCGCAGGCCGGCCGTCTCCACGGACAGGGCGTTGACCGCGCTCTCCACCAGGTAGACCGTCTCCGCCTTCTGGAGGGCCTTGATGTCGGAGGTCCAGGGATAGCCCTTCTTCTCGCCCTGGGTCTGGGTCTTCACCCCGCCGTTTTGCTCGGGATCGAGGTAGCGCATGTCCACGGCCACCACGTGGCCGGGGTTGAAGGTGCGCACCACGGTGGCCAGGGCCTCGCCCCCGTAGCCGAACTCCCCGGGGGACACCTTGGGGCTGGTCCAGCTGTTCCAGCCGATGGCGCCTTTCTTCCAGGCCCGCTCCACCGCCTCCTCGGCGATGCCCCGGCCGGTCAGGTACTCCTTGGCCCGGTCCAGGGCGCCCTCGCCGAAGCACCGCTCCGCGATCCACTCGGCCCGGCTCTTCGGGCGGTTGTCCGGCTTCTGGCCGGCCGGCGGGTCGGCGGGGAGGGCGTACTCCTCCCGCAGCCACTTGATGGCCTCGCCGTTGTCCAGCCCCAGGACGAACTGCACCAGGTCGATGCAGTCCCCGCCCGTTTCGGCGCTGTGGTCCTTCCACTTCTGCTGGGTGCCGTCCTCGTAGATGGACAGCGAGGGATTCCGGTCCTCGTGGTGCGGGGAGCGGTAGTTGCCGCCCCGCTGCGGCCGCTCCAGGCCCAGGCGGCCGGCCAGGTCGTGGAGGTCCACGCGGGCCTTGATGTCCTCGATGGATGCCATCGGCGCCTCAGTCCCCGGCCTGGGTGTCTTCCAGGCACCCGATCAGGTAGTCATAGGCCAGGAGGTGCTCCTCGTATCCCCCCTCATGGGCGCGGACCCAGTCCTTGTAGAGCCGCGCTTTCACCTCCCGGTAGGTTTGCTCGGACAGTCCCGGCGCCCGGGTCTCCAGCGTCGCCACCACGAACTCCTCGGACTTCGCCGGCCCGCCTTGTGGCGCACAGGCCGCCGCTTGGGCGGGTTGCGGATCGGGCTCGCCGGCGTCGTGATCCACAACGGCCTCCGGCTCCGGCTCCGTCTCTGCCTCTGCCTCCGGATCGGGCTCCGGCTCCGGGGCCGTGGTGAAGGTGGGAATTTCCGTCTCCCCCTCGGGCTCCGGGGCGCGCTCCTTCTCCGGCTCCCCGGCGGCCAGGACGGGGTTGGCCTTCGGTCCCGGCGGCCGCCCGGGCCGGGAGAGGTTGGCCTCGCCCGAGGGCTCGCTCCCCAGGGCCTTGGCCACGTCCGCCAGGATCCGCTCCTTGGTCGTGTCCGCGTCGTACCAGCCCAGCTCCGTGTTGGCCGGGTCGCGGAGGTCCTCCGCCTCCGCCGTGGATCCGAGCCGGGTGGGGTTGTCCTCGATCTTGCCCAGCCAGATCAGCCAGATGCCGCCCTTGTACCGGGCCCTCCGGGCCAGATAGGCCGCCTTCTCGCTCCAGTTCATGCTTCCTCCCCGGCGCCGGCGGCGCGCGCCCCGCGGACACGGTCCGCCAGCCCCTGTTCCTGGTCCCAATCGCGGAGCAGGTGCGGGTAGAGATCCCCGCACCGCCCGCACACGCCCCTGCGGCGGGGCCCGGCTGCGCGGGCCTCGTAGCGGGGCCAGTTCGGGGGGAGCGCCCCGTGGCGCCCCCCGCAGCCCACGCAGACCCACACCGGCATCACGCGCTGCGCTCCGCCCGCGCCTTCGGCCGCCCGCGGCGCGTGGTCCGCTGCTGGCGGCGGGTGCGGTGGGAGGGGAGGGGCTCCACCAGGGCCGGCCCCCGCTGCACCAGGTCCCGGCCCGTGGCGCCGTGGTCCCGCAGGGGGTCCGGCTGGTGCCAGCCCTCCGCCTCCAGGCGGTCCCGCACCGCCTCCTGCGCGGGGAGGAGGCGCATCCGGGACTCGGCCTCCGCCGCCTCCAGGTACCGCGCCCGCATCCGCGGGCAGTCCGCCAGGAAGCGGCCAAAGGGGATGCCCAGGTACTCGGCGACCATGCGCCGCCGGTACTCCTCCGCCAGGTGCTCCAGCTGCTCGTCGGGGATGCGGATGGGGGTCACTGGGTCATCTCCTCTTGCCGGCCCTGGCTCGCCGCGGCCTTCTGGGCGTGGAGTCGGTCGTGCACGGCCACGTGCTTGGCCAGGGCCTCGGAGAGCTCGTGCGCCTGGTCGCGGGTGAGGTGGAGCAGGAAGTTGGGCCCCATGACGCTGATCTGGACCGCCTTCCCCCCGGCCTCCTCCGGGGTGGAGTAGACGCTGAGGTTGTAGTCCTGGAGGGGGTGGGCGGGGGCGGTGCTGATCGCGGTGCTGTAGCTCATCCTTCGGTCTCCTCGGTGTTGGCGGCCTCCGCCAGCCAGGCCTCGGTCTCGTCCACCAGCTCGGCGAGCGCCCGGGACAGCTCCCGGGCCTCCTGGAGGGTGATGTCCATGAAGAAGGGGGAGGCGTCCCGGGTGCTCAGCAGGACGGAGGCCTGTTCCGGGCTCGCCGGAAGGGCGGAAGCCAGGACGTAAAAACGCGACTCAACCCGGCCGGGGATGTCCCGGCTCTTTATAAAGTGCCGGGCAGGCATCAGCTCGCCTCCTCCATGGCCTGGGCCATGTCTTCCTTGTCCGGCTGGGTGTAGATCGCCGTGGACGTCAGGGCGGTGTGGCCCAGGGCCCGCTGGACGATCAGCAGGGGCTGCTCCGCCGTGGACTGCTTGATCAGCCGCTTCGCCAGGGTGTGGCGCAGCCAGTGGGGGGAGACGGCCTCCTGCAGCCCGGCCACCTCCCGCCAGTGCTTGAGGCGGTCCTGGTAGCTGCGCACGGACAGGCCCCGGCCCTTGCGGCTCATTACCAGGGCATCGTCCGGGCGCTCCGGGTGGCCCAGCTCCTTGCGGATGCGGAGCAGGTCCTGCAGCGCCTGGCGCGCTTTGCGGTTGGTGGCCACGCGGTAGTGGCGGCCACCCTTGCCGCGGACGTACAGCTCCCGCTCCCGCAGGGCGCGGCGGGCGTCGTCCACGGTGAGGCGGGCCAGGCCGCCCACGCGGATGCCGGTCTGGCGCAGGAGCCGGAGCCAGGCGTGGTCCCGCTGGGCGCGGAGGTCCTTGAACTGGCCCACGGTGTTGAGGAGCTGGCGCTCCTCGGCGGGGGTGAGGTAGCGGCGGAAGGTCTGACGGTCTTGCATGGCTCAGCCCTCCTCCGTCTTGGCCTGGATTTGGTCCGAGTCGCCTTCAACGGCCACCCGTTGAGCCATGGCCGCCACCTGAACGGCTTCTTCCCGGACGCGCTCAGAACCGGAGCCGTGCTCCAAAAGGGCCTCGGCAAGCTCGCCAACCTCTTCCACCAAGGCGGTAAATTGCCGCCCATTCCCAGGGAATTTGGTCCGAGCCTCCTTGATTTCGTCCTGCACAACCCCCACAAACAGGGCATCGTCCAAAGAACTAAACCGAAGGGTGGGCTTGATTTCCTGGGGCGCGCCGCCATTCAGCCAGGCCACACGCTCCGCAGCCTCCTCCTTGCTCTCGCAGTCCTTCTCCGGCTCCCATTCCCCGTCCGGCTTGAAATGTCCGGTGGTCCAGAGGCCCGGCTCGCTCTTCACATAGAAGTACATGCCACCTACCTCCTCTCGGCTTCGTGGCTGTGGTCCCCGGCGGCGCCGGCCGCCAGGACGAAAACCAGATAAAGGGCCCGGATCCGCCCGTCCGGCCCCAGGCGCACCGCCCGGGGGACGATGCGGATGCCCAGCAGGGCCTCCAGGCCCGCCATGCCCCCTGCTCCCAGGTCTACCCCCATCACCCGCACGTGGCCGTCCCGCCCGGCGAAGGCCAGGCGGCCGCGCACCACGGTGCGGTTGTCCTCCGTGTCCGCGACGAAGTGCAGGCAGGCGCCGGGGCCCACCACCAGCGGCTGTCCGGCATGGAGCCATTGCCCCATGCGGGGCTGTTCGGACGGGGCGGGGTGCAGCAGTTGGTAGATCTCAGCCATGGGTGCGTCCCCTTTTTGCGGGAGGTTTCCCCGGGGTATACCGCGCCGCGAGCTCCTCCCCGAAGAACTGGTGGAGCAGGCTCCCGGACACGGCAACCGCCTGGTCCTCCCCCACGTTGTCCTTGGCGCCGGTCACCCCGCGCCGCCGCAGGGCCTCCGGCGGGGCGGGGTGGCGTCGGTCACTCATCGACCAGGTCCTCCAGGCGGGCGAGGAACTCGAAGGCCGCGGCCGTGTCCTCGAACAGCTCCTTGCGCACGCGCTCCAGCTCCCGGCGCGTCACGGCGCCGTCGGCGAGGGCGTCGCGGATCGCCTCCGCGGTCTCCCCCAGCTCCTTGTGGTAGCCGGCGTAGAGGTCCAGCAGCTCGGCGTCGGAGACGCCCTCGAAGCTCGTCAGGGGGATGCAGGTGTGGTGCAGCAGCTGCGCCTCGGCGTGCAGGATCCGGAAGTCCTTGGCGGCGTGCTGCATGGCCACCGCCTCGCGGGTGGCGAGGTGGTGCGTCTCGTTCGAGGGGTTGACCTTGTTGGAGAGGGTGCCGGCGTGCATGCCGACCAAGGGGGCAAGGGCCCGGGCACCGCCCGGGTACTCGCGGACGACCCGGTACTGGGCCTCCTCGAGCGCGTCGTGGAAGTAGCGGCGGGTCATGTGACTGACCTCCCTGGCATCACGTTGCAATCAGGGAGGCGCTCGGCTAGGGTTCACCGTGTGAGTGAGGCTAAGGTGACCGAGCCGAGGGCCTCGGGCCCCGCCTATGGGTGTTGGCGCACCCGGCGGGGCCTTTTTTATTGTTCGGCGAGCTCCATCTGGCGGTCTTCCGCCTCCTCCCGCTCTATGCGCTCCAGCGGCAACCCGGTCTCTTCCGCGAGCTCTTTGACCATGCGATCCAGCTGGCGATATTCCCATCCTTCCTTGGCCGAACGCCGCTCCTTCACCAGCGCCCGCAGCTCCTTCCACTCCTTCAGTCGGATGTCACGCTCCTTGGCTTGCTGGGCCTGCTGCCGCACGGCTTGGCCAGTGAAGGTGCCCCGAGCCACCTCGTACTGGTGGAGCACGTCGGCCCATTCCTCGATCTTCTCTTCCAGGTAGTCGGCCCCGGCCTTGTTGCCGCCCGCGCGGATCTGGCTCGGACTTAGGCGAGCTAGAAAGATCTGCACCCGGTCCAGACGGATAGCTGTGTACGGTGTCCCCCCGTACAACGGTACGGTGACCGCGCCGTAAAGCTTGGCCGGGAATTCCTCATTGACCTTCTTACGTTGCCGCTCCCACCCCAGGCCGAATAAGTCCGTGATCGGCTTCAGCGGGACCACATCGTGGCCGTCCCCGGATTGCGTCACCGGCAGGGTTTCACCGGCGAAATTGAGATCAAGATGGGCGTGCACCTTTTCCATCACGCGGTCTCCTTCACTGGTTCCTCTTGCAGGCGCGCCCGCTCCCGTTCGCAGGCCTCCTCCAGGAGAAGCTGGGCCTTCTTGTTCGTGGAGCGCTGGTCCATGTCCGCCAGCTCCCGCAGCTCGTCCCGCAGGGATGCGGGAATGCGCAGCGTGATCTGAACGGCCGGCTCCTTGTTGGGGCGAGGGGAGTCCCTCATCGAATCCTCCTGGTGTCTTAAGGACGTTTCCCGACATCGTGTCATGACATAAAGTGGTGTCAAGACTATTTAACAGTGAGATGCCAAAATTCCGAGCATGGGTAGCCAGGACGAATACCGCAGGACAACCTTCCGTCTCCCTCCGGGAATGTACGAGGAAGTCCGTAAGGTTGCCCGGCAGGGAGACCGGTCCGCCAACGCCCAGATGATTAAGTTCATCCGGGAGGGCCTGGAGCGTCACTACGCCGGAGAATGGGGCGGCGCGCCCATGTCCGTGGGCGACCAGGTCGGCGCCTACGCCCGAAGCCTGTCCGGGGAGCCGGTACCGGCCGGGGGCGTGGAGCTGGAGTACATCCAGCGGGCGGTGGAGCTGGTGGAGGAGGCGGCCCGGTCCCTGCGGCTGGATCTGGAGCCGCGCGAGCTCGCGGAGTGGGTGGCCCTGCTCTACGGCATCAAGCGCATGGCCCCCACCTTCGAGTGGGAGACGCTCGGCGAGCAGGTGCGGCGGGAAATGCGGGAGTGGCAGGCCAAAGGGCGGCAGCAGGGAGGAGGGGAGGGCGGCCACGATGTCCCCGGCACGCCCGGGAACGGCACCTGGTAGCCGCCCCAACCCCGGTCAGAAGCCGATGCCCGCCCGCAGCCCGTACTCCGTCTCGGCGACGTCTTCCACGTAGTAGCTCCCCCCGGCCACGTTGGTGCTGTCCGTCTGGTCCAGGGAATAGAAGCGGACGTAGGGCGCTACCTCGAAAATCCCCTTGCGGAACTCCAGCGCGGCGCGGAACTGCCAGCCGCTGCTCCGGCTCACGGTCTCGTCCACGTCCACGCCCAGGACCTCCCCCTGCAGGCTCTCCTGACCCCAGAACAGGTAGCCGTACTCCAGCACCGTGCGCATGTGCCAGCCGCCGCGCGTGGTGTCGGTGGCGGTGAGGCCGATGGGGACGTAGGCGTTGGCGCTGGTGCGGTCGTGGCCGCCCGGCTCGGCGGTCAGGTGGCGGTAGCCCAGGCCGGTGTAGAGGGTGGTGCCGCCGAGGTCGGCGCCGATCAGCCCGCGGCCCTCGGCGACGGCGGTGGGGTCGGTGCTGCTGTCCCCCTCCAGGTCGTAGTCCACCGCGCCGGCCAGGGCGTGGCCCTCCACCGCGGCGAACAGGGCGCCGTCGTGCACCAGGCGGCCGCTGGCGCCGTAGAGCCAGCCGCTGGCGTCCAGGTCCAGGCCGAACACGGTGGTGTCGCCGCTGTACCGCGCGGCCTCGGCGGACAGGTGGCCGCCGGCGTGGGCGGGGGCGGCGGCGAGCAGGGCGGCGGCGAGCAGGGCGGTATAGAGAGCGCGCATAGGTCCTCCGGGATCAGGGGGTTGCGCTGTCCAGTGTAGCATTCCGGCCGTCCGGCTACGCGCCCCAGTTGACCGAGGCGTAGGCCGTGCCCTTCCACATCTCCACGTCGCCGTCGGCGGTCGAGTCGTCCAGGCTCTCGCTGGTCTGGAGCTGGGTCTCGTCGTCCCCGGAGTAGTAGCGCACGGCGGGAATCACCACGTCCCCGTCGGCCGTGCTGTCCTCCACGCTTTCCTCGGTATAGACCCGGGTGTTGCCGTTTCCGCCCTCGTCGTACTCCACCGAGGCCACGGTGTAGGTGCCGTCGTTGTCCGTGGAGCCCGCCACCTCGAAGGTCTCGCCGGCCTCGAAGTAGGCGGACTGATCCCCGCTCAGCTCGAAATAGTCGTCGGTGGTGCCTACCGCCTCGACGGCCCAGCTGCGGCTGGTGAGGGTGTAGGTGCCGTCGTTGCCCGTGGAGCCCGTGATCTCTACCTCGTCGTCCTCCTCGAACACGCCGGTCTGGTCGCCGCCCACCTTGAGGGTGTCGGCGCCGGTGTCCACGTCGGTGATGGGCCAGGCTTGCCGGCTCGCCACCACCCGCAGGCCCTCCGGAACCGGCAGAATGCGCTCCTGGCTCGGTTCCTCGAAGGTGCGTTTGGTCACGGTCTCGGTGCTGGTGGAGACTCGCCCGTAGTAATAGTCGTTCCAGTAATATCCGACGAGGAAGTTGTTGCCGTCGTGGGTGAGGTTGTCTGCCGTACCCAAGTTGTCTGTGAGCAGATAGGTTTCAACCACAGCGCCGGAAATCCCGTCGAATCTGTATATACGCGCCTCATCGTTTTCCAGGTCGCTATATGTGCCGTTACTCTCTATCATCCAAAGGTCACCGGTTACGACACAGATTCTGGATTCTCCAGCTTCAACCTCGAAATGGTCCAGCACCTCGCCGTCGCTCCACTGTATAACGTCGATGTATGTGGTGCCCGACGCATGGGCGACAGAAATAAAGCGGTCCTTTGAGCTCGGGTCGTCGCATATCCCAGTCAGGATATGGTCGTCAGGCTGGGTCCGCTGGTCTAGGATGGTGTCCGTGAGGCCGTCCATCCGGATCAGGTCGTAGTTGCCGTTAGCAATGATCAGATTGCCGTCGCCATCCAAATCGGCATCGCGCACATCGCTGTCCGGGGGCTTCCATTCGTAGCTGTCTATCACCGTGTCCGAGAAGCCATCCAGGATGTAGAGGGTTTCTTCTGACCCGTTGACAAGTATCAGCTCCCCGGTGCTTTCCCGCCACACAATTCCCTCGTAAGAGGTAGAGCTCCCCGAGGGAGTCTCAAAATCATCGGTCACGGGATCGCTCGGGACCTCCTGGGTCGCCTCGGCCTCCACGCGTCCCGCGGTCAGGTCGCCTGTCTCCGCTAGCACTCGGGCGGTGGCTCCGGCCGATACATTGGGCACCGTCCAGGTTTCGGGTTCGTCTAGGGTGCGGTTGGTGAAGCTGGCGCCCCCGCCCGCGCCTACGTCCGCCCAGTATCCCGACTCCAGGCGCAGCAGCTGGACCGTATCCTCGCTGGTACGCAGACGAAGGTCTGATCCGCTCTTGAGCCGGATGTTGCCCTCGTCGTGCTTGAGGAGGATCTCGTTGCCCCCTTCGGGACGCAGGTAGAGCGTGTCTCCCGACTCCCCCCCGTTGATCGTGTGCAGGTCGTCCTCGGAGGCCCCGCCCTCGGTGGCCACGGCGTGGACCGAGGCGTCCACCGTGATCTCGCCGTCTTCGATCGTCAGCGTGTCGCCCCGGTGCAGGCGGAGGCGGCCCAGGAACAGGTCCCCCCACTCCTCGTCGTCGGCGTCCCAGATCAGCTCCCGGTTCTCGGCGAGCACAAGCACTCGCGCCCCCGGGAACGGCGCGTGGAAGTACCAGGCGCCGTCGTACTGCGCCACCTCGTCGATGTGGCCGTTCCAGTCGCCCTCGGCGTGGCGGATCTCGCCGTCGGCGGTGTCGTCGTCCAGGCCCTCCTCCAGGGTCAGCTCGGTGCGGTCGTCGGTCTCGTCATAGCTGACGGTGTCCACCGTGTATTCGCCGTCATTGCCGGAGCTGTCCACCACCCGCAGGGTGTCGCCGGCTTCGAAGCGATCCGATTCGTCCCCATCCACGAACAGCAGGTCGTCGTCCGTGTCCACGTCCACGATCTCGAAGGCGCTGTAGCTGACGAGGTGGAGGTCGCCATCGCTGGGGTCGTCCGGCGGCGCGTCCCGGTCCCGGTCCTGCACCCCGGTGCTGGTCCATGCGTCCAGGGCCCGCAGGGCCTCGTTGTGCGTGATGTCCTTGCCCGATTGCCCCTGGGCGATCTCGGGGAGCTGGAGCCGTGGGGTCGTCATATCGTGATCGCTCCTTTAAAGCCCCGCGCCACCGTATCCGGCACCGCGTAGACCTCGACCGTGTACCCCCGCAGGGGCTCTATGGAGTAGCCGCTGGTGACGCCCTCCAGCAGGGCGGTGTCGGGGGCATCCGTGGCAGTTTGAGTGGTGGCCACCTCCTCCCCGTCGTCATCCAGCAGCCGAACCTCGTAGGTGCCTCCGTCGTCGTGGGTGACGTCCACATAGTCCCGCCACTCCCCATCGAGCCTGGCCCGCCGCACCCACGTCACCCGCAGGTCTCCCGCGCCCTCCATACGCGCCTCGATATGCGCCGGGGCGTAGGGCATGAGTGCCGCGCCGCCCCCGTCCACCGTGCGGTCCTCCGCGGCGTCCAGGCTGCCCCGGAACGACACCGCGCGCAGGGTCTGCTCGGCGTTGATCTGGTCGCGCTCTATGGCGTAGCGGCTCAGGGCGGAGGAGAGGCCGACGAACCGCTCCCGGTAGCTGTGTTCGTCGATGGCCCACTCGGTCCCGAAGCGGCCGCGCAGCAGGCGCCCTAGGGTGTAGCTGCCGTCACCGTGATCCGTCACATCGGCGTAGGCGATAATTTCGTCGCCGAGGAGCGCGTGGTTGGCACCGGCGAGCACGACGAGGTCCGCAGCCGATGTCGGGGCCGAGCCGGCTATTAGGTGGACGGTGACCGTGTTTCCGTCGTCCCACACCGTCGGCCGGGCCGATCCCAGCACGGTATCGGCGTTGCCTATGGCCGCGGCCTCGGTTACCGCCGATACGGTATCCCAGCCGCCGCTGGCGTTGCGGCGCAGGATATCGGCGCCGGACCAGCCGTCCAGGTAGCCGGCGGCGGCCACGTAATAGCCGGGCTCGTCGTCCCGGTCGCGCAGGGGCGGGATGTCCAAATAGCGCACGGCCGTCGGCCCCACCGCTCCGGTGCGCGTCTCCTCGCCGCGGCCAGCTTCGGCCGTGGCGTTGGTCTGGTAGGTAGCCGCGTCCTCGCGTACCCCGGAAAAGGCCATGCGCCGGGGCAGGGCCGCGTCGGCGGATAGGATCCGGCTGATGTAGGTGGCCTCCGGCGCCTCCAGGCGCACCACGTCGCCGGGGTCGAGGTGCGCCCAGCGCATCGAGGTTGCCCAGGAGTGTCGCTCCCTCCCCACCCACTCTGCGGCCAGCATTTGCTGCGCCAAACCCGCCGCTTCCTTGGCGGTCAGGGCAACCGGCAGGCTTTGCGTGCGTTCGGTGACTGCCTTGGTGGTGACGCGCGCGGCGTACTGCTCGCCCTGCTCGTAGCGCATGCCGGGGTCGGCGTACTGCACCCCGACCCGGCGGGGCAGCTCCAGCTCCTGCAGGCGGGTGGTGGCCACCGCCTCCTCGGCGCCGCCGCTCTCGCCGACGCCGAGGTCCTCGGCGGGGATCGTCGCCACCGGATCGCCGCCCCGCGGGACAAAACGCAGCACCCCGTCGCTCTCCACGGCGTCTATCGCGTAGGCGTCGAGGAGGGGGGCGAGGTCCTGCTTGGCTTCGACCGGGCGGGTGTGCGCGAAGCCGCGGAGGTCCGCGTCCACCTTGGAGGTGTCGTAGTCATCGGAGCTCAGGCCGGCGCGCTCGCATATCCCGGCCAGAGCGTCGGCCAGCGGGTAGTCGCTGGCCGTGAAGGCCCGGTAGATCAGGCCGTGCGAAACGGTGACCAGAACGTCCTCGCGGTACGCCCGCAGATCCCCTATAAAGTATTGGTTGTCGTTCCTGCCGAGCGTGCCTTCGCCTAGCTGGATAGACTCGCCGGCCGGCGTGAACTTCTCCTCGTCGAAGTCGAGCTCCCAGCGTTCGAGCTTCCCGCTCTCCCCCTGCCACACCCAGACGGCCTCCGCGTATACGTCCATGGGGCCTGTGTAGTCCCCCCAATCCCCGTCCACATCCAGCTTCGCGATCTCGTTCATCTGGTGGTCCCAGACGTAACAGGCCAGGCCGTAGTCCGGATCGTTGTCGTGCACGCCGATCACGCGCTCCTCAGCGGGGTCCCAGGCCGCGCCGCGCCAGAAGGGGCTTTCGCCTCCGGTGGTTTTCTCCAGATCCAAGTAGCCGCCGGGCCCGACAAGGCGGGGGGCCTTGCGCGCGTCTGAACGACTCGCCGCGTTGTCCTGCAAGAAGAAATACTGGCCACGTGGGGTGGCGAGGACGGCGGCGACTTGATCGAGGTGCTCGCCGTCCTTGTATACCCAGTCTGACTGCAACAGGGTCCCGTTGCTGCCGTGCAGGTAGCGATCCCCGGAAGAGTCCTCCCGCCAGTGAATCAGTCCGGGGTCCCGGCCGCCCCGGTACACCCGTGCGGCGGCCTTGCTCCCGCCGACCCTCTCCTCCTCCGGAACCTCGATGTCTAGGTATTCCTGCGCAACCACGTCGCCACTGTAGTCGCACCAGGCCCGCGCCCCCTCGACGTCCGTGTCGGTGCTGCCCTGATTGCCACTATTCTTTGTGAATCGGAACACCCCGTCCTCGTAAGGGCCTATCTGGTAGTCTCGCCCATCTCCTCCCGGGCCCTGGTCCAGGTCCTCCTTCGGCCACCCCCCGGTGATCACCCAGTCGTATTGCCCGTCCACGGCCACCTCGGCAGTGATCGACGGGATGCGGTTGCCGTAGGGCTCCAGGTCCAAATCCTCGAAGACGATATAGGCCAGGCCGCGATGCGCGGGCACCTCCCCGGCGCCTTCGTGGCCCTCTATTACAGGATCGGGCTCCTGGGACTCGGAGCCGAGGTAGAAGCTGGCGTCGCCGGGCGTGTTCCCGGCAATCCAGTCGAGGAGGATCTGGCGGGCGTTGGCCGAGTCCGTGGCGTCCCAGATGAGCGTGCTGTCGGCCCACACCCGGACGAACCCCGTGATGGGCCCCTCGCAGAAGGCGACCGCGAAGCTGGCGGTGTAGGAGTAGGTGGTGCGCGTCGGTCCGCTCCCCTTACCCACCGATTCCTCGGACTTGTGCTCCTTGATCCCGGCCGACCAGATGACGTTCCCGGACAGCCGCCAGTTGCCGAATACCACGGGGATCGGTGCGCCGTAGGCGGAGGACTGGACCTTTAGATCGTCCAACCTCGGCCCGTCCGGCACGTCCGGCGGGAACAGCTGCATCCCGGCGTAGCCGCCGATGGAGCCGCCGATGGCCGCCCCCACCGGCCCGCCGAAATAGCCGCCGATGGCCGTGCCGGCCATCTGCAGGCCGAGGCGCATGGTGCTGTCGCTCATGCGACCCCCTCCCAGCGATAGGCGCGCACCAGGCAGGCCTGCCACCGCTCGTCCAGGCGGTGCTCCACCACCCGGCCGATGCGGCTGTAGCTGTGCACCAGGTAGATCAGCCCCCGGCGCTCGGTGGCCACCGCGACGTGCTGGGGCAGGGCGTCGAAGCGGAACAGGAGCACCCCGCCCGGGGTGGGCTCGGGCGCGCGCTCCAGGCAGCGGTCGAGGATCCGCTCCAGGGTGCGGCCGTCGGGATAGCGGCTGTACGCCCGCCAGTCCTCGAACGCCAGGCCCAGGGCCCGGGCGGTCTCGATCACCACGCCCGCGCAGTCCAGGCCCCGGCCGGGCCGGCGCCCCTGGTGGCGGAACGGGGTGCCCACCATCCCCCGGGCGGTGGCCTGGACGTCGGCCGCGCTAACCACCGAGGCCCCCAATGCGGCTGATCTCCTGGCTGCCCGGGATGTAGGGCTCGCCGCGGAAATTGATCACGTTGTCGTACTGGTCCCGGCAGGTCTCCAGGCGCTTGTCGCAGCCGGGTGTCGCCTCGTAGGTGTCGCCGGTGGCGATGGGGTAGGGCATGGGCTCGAACAGGACGAACTGCTCTCCGTCGAAGCCCTTGATCTCCATCCGCAGGCCCTCGTTGTCCCCCGAGGTCCAGGTGACCACGCCATAGTCGAAGTACCCTTCCGACTCGCTGCGGCCGCTGTCGCTGAACGTCGCCTGATCCGTGACGGCCGTGGCCTCGCCGGTCACGCGCAGGGCGTCGAGGTCCACGCCGCAGCGGCTGTCCCCCAGGTCCGCCCGGCAGGCCGGGGTGTAGGTCTCGCCGATGGTCTGCTTCAGCGCCTGGGAGAGCCCCCGCACCTCCACGGTGGCCACCCCGTCCCGGGGCTGCACCTCGCCGAGCCAGCCGCGGCGCCAGATGATCCGCCCCTGGCTCTTGTCCTCGTAGTTGATGCTGAAGATCTCGATCTCGGCGTGGTCGTAGCGCCCGGCGGCGATCTCCGCCTCGGTGATCCCGGTGCCGCCGAGGAGGGCGTCCACCTCCAGCTCGTCCACGGCCAGGTCGGCGCCGGTTGCGATCGCCGAGGCGTCGAAGCCGCTGCTGGCCTCGTAGGTGGTGCCGTCGTAGTCGATGTCGCGGTCGTGGTCGGTGAAGCCCAGGACCGTGCCGTCCTGCAGCTCCAGCCGCCAGCAGGTGGCGAGGGTGGTGACCTCGCCGGCCAGGTGGTCTTTGAGCTCCGGGCTGATGTCCTTCACAGACGCAGCTCCACGATGGGCAGGCTCGGCAGGTCGTAGATGGCCACGTCCCGCTCGGCGTCCATGGCCAAGAAGGCGCTCCCCGGCCAGCGGTCGGTGTCGAACCGGGCCGGCTTGTCGAATTCCCCGCCCCACGCCAGGTCCTCGCCGGGCTGGACGTACTGCTCGGCGGTGCCGCCGCTCTCGTATTCGTCGTCGCTGGTGTCGCTGTCCACCGCCTCAAAGCTGTCGTCGGTGACGTTGGCGATCTCCCAGGCCTGGTCGTCCAGGCTGGTGCCGGTGCCGGTGATGTAGACGGTCTCGCCGTCGCTGTAGCCGTGGTCCTCGTCGGTGGTGACCACCGCCGGGGCGTCGAGGGTGACGTCGCTGATGTCAACGCTAGCGTCGGCCAGGAGCGTCACCTCGCCGGTGGTGTCGTCCAGCGTGTAGTCGCTGAAATCCTCGCCGTCGCGGGTCAGCTCGACCGTGCTCGCCACGGGCTTGCGGATGGGCTTGGTGTAGGTGTAGCCGCCATCCGTGTACCGCTTGACCAGCTGGTGGGGGCCCGGGGTGCCGTCAGGGTCCAGGGCCTCGTCGGAGGCCTGGAAGTCCAGCCAGTCCTTGAAGCGGAATCCCTGCGCCCGTCCGCGCCGGGCGTTGAAGAAGGCGAACAAGTATTCCAGCTTGGTCTTGTCGATGTTGCGCTCGCCCGCATCCCAGCGGCCGCGCTCCTCGCTCCAGTCTGCGTTGCGCTGCTCGTAGCCGGCCCGGGTCATGGCCACGCTGGTGGACCACTCGGGGCCGCCCGTCATGCCGTAGTCGTAGCCGAGGTCGAGCCGGCTCTCCGCAAAGCTATCCATCTACAGATTCCTTTTCTGTGCCCTGGAGATCTCCCGGGCGATGGCCTTGCCCTGCTGGCTGCCGCTGCGGCGGGCCTGCTCGTCGGTCTGCCCCTCGGGGGTGCGGACGTTGACGTTGATCGACTGCCCCCCGCCGTTGGCCCGGTGCCGGGGGTCCTCCCGGGTGAGGACCTCCTCGCCCTTGTGCAGCACCGCGGGCACCTCGTCGGGCTTCAGACCGGCGATGCCGCCGGTCTTGTACCTGGGCGCGCCGGCGAGCATGGCGGCGTGCATGGGCCGGTCGGTGAGCCCGGGGCCGGCGATGCCGCCGGTGTGGGCCTCCCCGCCACTGAACCAGCCGCTTGCCCAGTCCCACGCCTCCCCTATCCACCCCTCGCCTTCCTGCCCCTCGCCGGTCAGCGACTCCATGAGATCAGCCGCCGCGGCCTCGGAGACCATCTGCCGGATCATGGCCACCCATCCATCCAGGATTTCGTCGTATTTGCCCTTCATGCTCTGAGCGAGCGTGTCCGCCAGCTCGGACTCGATGTTCCGCCGGGCCTGGACGGCGTACTGGCTCATGCCGCCGAAGGCGTCCTCGGCGTCCTCCTCCATGTCGCCGGCCGCCTCGCCGACCTCGCCCATCTCCTCCTGGAGCTGCATGAGGCGGGCCATACCAAAGTCAGTGCTTATATCCCCGCGCTCCATAGCGGCCCGCACCTGGGCCATCTCCCGCTTGATGGACCGCAGGGGATCCACCTGGTCCTTGATCTCCTCGGCGACCTGCTCCCAGGCGGTGGCCTGCTCCTCGGCGTCGCGCAGGGCGGCCTCGGTGGCGCTGTCCAGGGCGGACTCGAACTCCTCGGCGCTGGCCCCGGCTGCGTGGATCCGCTCCGCCTCCTCGTCTTTGGCGTCGGCGTCCTCCCGCGAGGCGTCGGCGCCCTCCTTGGTGGCCTCGTTCGCCGCCCGGGTGCCCTCGTCGTAGCGGTCGACGTTGCCCCGCAGGCGCTCGATGTCGCCGTCCAGGCGCTCCAGCTCGCTGCGGTACTGCTTGGCGTTGGCCGCAGCCTGCCCGGCGACGGCGCCGCTCTCCTCCTGGGCGGTCTCCTCGTTGACGCGGATCTTGCGCTGGAGCTCCTCGCGCTCCGCCAGCATGTCGTTGAGCTTCTGCTGCAGCTGGAGGCGGGCGGGGGTGCCGCCGTCTCCCTGCTCGATCTCCATGAGCATGGGCAGGAGCTCGCGGCCGATGTAGTTGCCCAGGCGGCCGTACCCCTCCACCACCGTCCCGGTCCACTCGGCGATCTTCTGCGTGACCGTGAGCACGCCGCCCAGCGAGGCGGCGATAGCCTCGATCTGCTCATCTTCGCCGGCCAGGTCGCGCAGCCCCTCGGAGAAGTCGCGCACCGCCGGCGCCATCTCCTCGCCCACCTGCTCGTAGACGACGCCCAGGGTGGACTGCAGGAGGTCCAGCTCGCCCCGGAGGGTCCCAATGGCCTGCTCGAACTCCTCCTGCAGCGCCGTGCCTTCCTCGGCGCCCTGGTTGGCGCGGCCCAGGTGCTCGGCCAAGTCGTCCGCGTTCTGGACCAGCGGGCCGATGGTCTTGGCCACCTCCTCGCCCTGGAGCCCGAACTCCTCGAGCACCACGGAGGCGTCCCGGCCGTCGTCGCGGATGCCCTGGAGCACCTGCTGGAACAGCTCCATGGGGTTCTCGTCCAGCTGCTTCTGGATGTCCTCCGCGGACTGGCCGGTGAGCTGGGTGAGCTGCTCCAGCTCCTCGCCGCCTTCGCGCACCACATCGGCGATGGTGCGCATGGTGCGGCCCACGGCGGTGCCGCCGGTTTCCGCCCGGACCCCCATCTCCGCCATGGCCGCGCCCAGGCCGGCGGCCTCCTCGCTGGACACCTCGAAATCTGCCGTGGCCCGCGCCACTTCGTTGGCGGCGTTGGCGATCTCGCTCTCGCTGGCCGCGGCGTTGTTGCCCAGCTCCACGAAGGCCGAGGCCAGAGGCTTGACCCGCTCCGGCCCCTCGCCGGTGATGTTGAGGATGCGGGCGAGGGTGGTGGCGGCCTCCTCGCCCTGGAGGTCCGTGGCGCGGCCCATCTGCGCCACCACCTCCGTGAACCCCAGGATGTTGTCCTTGCCGTCCACGCCCAGGCGCCCGGCGGCGCCGGCGATGTCCAGCAGCTCGTCGGTGGCCACAGGCACCTCGGTGGCCATCTCCTGGACGTCCCCCTTGAGGGACTGGATCTCGTCGCTGGTGAGAGTGGAGACCTTCTGCACTTCCACCAGCCCCTGCTCCAGGCTGGCGTACTCGTCCACGGCGCGCTGGATGGCCCGCCCGGCGCCGATGGCGGCCAGGCCGGCCGCGGCGCTCGCGGCCAGGGTGCGGATGGTGCGGAGGTGCTCGCCGGTGCGGGAGAGGTTGTTGTTCAGGCCACCCACGCCGCCGGCGGCCTGCTGGCTGGTCTCGCCGACCCCGCCAACCTCGCCGCGCAGCTGGCGGAGCTCGCGCACCGCGTCCTGGATGTCGGCGCGGACGGCGAGTGCGAGCTCCAGGTTCTCCTCGGCCATCTATCGCTCCCGCAGCTGGCGGATCAGGTCGGGCAGGTCCTCGGCGGTGTGGGCGGCGGCCACGGCGTCGATCAGGTCCGCCTTGCGCGCGCGCTCCAGGTGCAGCGCCTCGTCGTAGTAGAGGCGGATCTGCGCCCAGG
Source organism: Thiohalorhabdus sp. (assembly GCF_046545655.1). Lineage (NCBI taxonomy): Bacteria > Pseudomonadati > Pseudomonadota > Gammaproteobacteria > Thiohalorhabdales > Thiohalorhabdaceae > Thiohalorhabdus > Thiohalorhabdus sp. The sequence goes on from NZ_JBKGZG010000023.1 coordinate 21,926, forward strand.
TGTAGCGCTCGGCGATTTCGTGCGGCGCCCCGTGGCCGTGCGCGGTCAGGAGGTGGAGGAGCTTGGCGTATCCGACCCGGCGCCCGTCGCCGCCGTCCGTCCCAGCACCAGCCGCCTGAGCAAAAAAGGGGCGTTGGCCCGCCAGGCCGTCAGGACCAGGGCCTCGCCGTCCTCCAGGGGCAGGCCCTCCACCCACGCCGCGTCCCGGCCCGTGGCGGCCGCCGCCAGGGCCGTCCAGGCATCGGGGCTGCGCTCCAGCAGCTCCAGGATCCGGCCGGCGGTGATGGCCTCCGGGTCGCCGGCGGCCTCCTCGAGGACGCCCTGCATGTCGTCGAGGATGGGACGTAGGACGGGCAGCAGATCCAGGCCTTCCCGGAAGCGCAAGGCCCGGACGGTCACCTCCTCGCCGGCGACGGTGAGGGTGCGGTCGGGGAACAGCGTCCCCAGCTCCTCGGTGGCCCCGGCCTGCTCGCCGGGGCGCTCCTCGTTGGGCTCCGCCATGCGCTGCCCCCCTTAGACGGACCGGCCGTCGATGTAGGCGGCCGCTCCGGTGTCCGGTACCAGCAGCGCCGCGTTGAAGGTCATGGCCTGCCAGGTGTCCCGGCTCTTCCAGGCCAGGTCGCCGTCGGGAAGCAGCCGCGTGCGCGGGGCGTAGAGGTCGCGGTTGGGGCCGGCGGTGTTGGCCGCGATGTAGCGCAAAGCCCCGTCCTGGGCACCCAGGTTGTTGGAGGTGATGCGGTCCCAGGTGGCCTCCACGGTGTCGTAGTCGATTTCCAGGGTGGTGTCATCGTCGATCGAGCCGTCGGGCATCGGGCGGATGCGGCCGAGGTCGGCGTCCAGCTCGTAATCCTCGCCCTCGGTGTAGCTGGTGTCCTCGCTGTCGGTGACGGTGACGTTCTCGACGCCCCGGACTCCGGTGGGGTTGTCGTCGTCCTGCCCAAGCTGGTACCAGCGGTCCGTTTTGACCGTGTGATCCTCGCCGGTTACGGAGTCGGAGCCCTGATCCTGCTCGGCCACGTCGCCGATGAGGAACAAGGCCAGGTTCTCCAAGGAGATGTTGCGGCACTCGATGCTCGCCTCGCGGGTGACCTGGGTGGCGACGTACTCGGCGCGCTCGGCGATGGGGTCGTCGCTGGTCCACAGCTCCTGGTTTGTGGCGCTGACGTTGAGGCTGAAGCCCGGGGTATCGCCCAGGTACCGCTCGCCGGTACGGTTGCCGTCCTCGTCGAAGGGGTCGAAATAGACCTCGCCGGCGCCGAGGACGAATTTTCTTGTTTCGTTCTTGGGCATGGCTGCGCTCCCTGCTCAGGCCGTTTAGCCGTCGGCCTTGGTGGTCTTGCCCCCTTCGGGCTTGTTCTTCAGCTTGCCTTGCTTGTACAGGCGCTCCGCCTGATCCTCCCGGAGGGCCAGCTCGGCGCCCGGCTGGTGCCAGAGCCCACGGTGCTTGTGGGGTTTGGCGAGGGTCACGGTGATCTTCTTCGGGCTCTTTTCGCTCATCGCTCAGCTCCGGTAGGTGATGAGGGTTTCCAGTTCGCCCTCGGGCAGGGTCAGGTCGATGGGGCCCACGTCCAGCTCCGCCGCGATCCAGCCGTAGGGATGCTCCAGCTGGCCGGACTGCTGCCAGGCCTGGATCCCCACGTAGGTGCCGTACACACCCCGCGCGAAGGAGCGCATCTCCTCGCTCAGGGTGTCCTCCAGCTCCTCCACCGCCGACGGGGCATCGCTCTCGGCCACCAGGCACTGGCCCACCAGGGCGATTTTCAGGTGGTCGCTGTATTCCTCCACCTGCTCCTGGCCGCGGCCCAGGAAGGCGAACACCCCGGCCCGGAGATCCGCCTCATCGCGCTGGGCGAAGGGCTGAAAATCCCGCGTGACGATCCGCGACGGCGCCGCCTCGGCCAGGGCGTCGCGGAGGCCAGTTCGGACGGCGCCGAGCTTGCTCATAGGGCGAACCCTGCCTCTTTCAGCCCGTCGTAGGCGCTGCGCCGCAGAATCTGCTCCACGCGGTCCCGCTTGGCCTCGTAGGTCGGGGCCATGTAGGGCTGCGGCGGGATGCCGCGCTGGTGGATGGCTCGGGCGATGACGTAGGCCAGGTCCTCGTCGTCCATGGACGGATCGTCGGGGGTGACGCCCCGGGTCCGGATCCACTCCACCAGATCCTGCTGCGGCGGCCAGCTCCCCGGCCCAATGCCTTCCTCTACGTAGCGGGCGTAGGCCACGCCCGGCACCACCATGCCCGCCAAGGGGAGGGGCTTGATGGCCCGGATCGAGTTGGTGAGTGTGCTGGTCGCCTTCGGCGCGCGCCGGCGGGCCTCCCGCGCGAGCTCCTGCAGCGATCGGCTCACCCCGCGCCGGAGATTGCGATCCATGGTCCGGGGCGCCCGGCGCAGGCCCGCGAGCATGGCGGCGTCCCGCACCTCGATGCGCAGGCTCATGCCGCCCCCCGCTCGAAGGCGTCCATGAGCTGGGCGTGCAGGGAGGCGGGCACGCCGTTCTTCGGCGCGCCGCCCTGTCCATCACGCAGCTGCACGGGCTTGGCGATGTTGCGCGCCGCAAGCTCTTTCATGGCCTCGGCCTGGGCGCGCAGCAGGAGCAGCCCCCGGTGGGCGGGCTGCACCGTGGTGTCCGCCTCCGCGTCGCCCACCTGGTGGACGGCGCGGTAGGTATAGGGCAGGGCGGCGCCGAGGGCGGTGATCTGGTCGGCCGTGGGCGGCGGGATGAGCACCAGGACCCGCCCCTCGGCGGCGTCGCCCTCGGCCGTGAGGCGGGGCAGGCGGCCGGGCCAGCCCCGGTCCCAGGGATTGCGCCGGCGGATCGCCGCCGCGCCCCAGCGGTGCGAGACGGGGCGGATCAGATCCGACGGCGCGTCGTAGACAGCCACGTCCGCCTCCAGGGCGAGCTCGGAGGAAAGGATGCGCGGCACCTTGCGCCCCAGGTCCAGCGCGGCCAGGGCCAAGTGGCGCTGGAAGTCGCTGTCGTCATCGGCGAACACGCTCCCCGCGTCGTGCAGTGAGGCCTTCAGGTCCGCCACCAGGCTGGCCTCATCCATACCGGCCATCGCCGTCTCGCTCCCGCCGGTGGACGTTGATCTCCACCTCCCAGCCCAGCTTGCGCAGCACCATCTGCGCGCCGATGCTGGAGCCTGCGAGGGAGGCGGAGCCGATGAGCCCCGCCACCATGGAGTGCCCGATCAGATCGCCCCAGGTGTAGGGCTCCACCCCCACCATCCAGCCGTAGGCCAGCACCAGGACGCCGAGCACGGCGCCCACCACCAAATAGGCGAGGGCGGTCAGCAGGCGCAGCCGGCCGTCGCGGAGGACCTGGTACCCCGCGGCCGCGGCGCCGCCCATGCCGCCGGAGATGGCGGCGATCAAGTACATGAGCAGGGTGATGGTCTCCAGCGGATCGCGCACCGGCGGCTCCCCCATGCCGCTATCGCACTCCGCCGCGCTGGCGGAGCGCACGCTCGAGGTCGAGGATGTAGTGGAGCTGCTCACCGTAGTCCGCCTCGGGAATTGCCACCCATCCCTCGCGTACCCAATCCGCCTCGCCGGCGCCGCAGGCGTCGCTCCCGCAGCCGCGGAGGACCTCGTGCCCCGAGGGCCGGACGGGGAGGGCGAATGGCTCATCGCTCGTCGGCCCCTCCCCGCTCATCGCGGCGCACCCCGCCGAACATGCGGCGCCCAGCACCAGCAGCATCGCGGTCAATCGCACGGCGCTCCTCCTTGATCTCCTTGCGCCGGCGCTCCACGTCCCGCCGCGCCTCCCGGCGCCGCCAGGCCGCGAGCAGGTCGCGGCCCAGCTTGGCGAGGGTCTGGAGCAGGGTGGCCCAGGGCATCTAGTCCAGCCAGTTCTCGGCGGCCGCGGCCACCTTGTCCGCCAGGGCCTCCCGGCCGCCCGGCACCAGGCGCTTGACCGCCTTGGGGGCGCTCTCCACTACCCAGTCCACGGCCTCCGCCAGCAGGTCGTTCTGAACGGCCACGTCGGCGTCCTTGAACCGCTTGCCAGCGCGGCGCTCAGCCACACGGAGACCCTCCTCGATGGCGTCCTGGAGGAAGGTGGCCAGCTGGCCGTCCCGCTCCAGGCCGAACCGCTCCGCCAGGGCTTTTACGCCCACGGTGGCCACCGCCAGCAGGACGGCGAAGACAATCTGGGTCAGGGGCTCGATGATGGGGGCCAGTTCGATGCTCATGGGGTCGGCTCCTTTTGGGGTATAGGTTCAGGCCTTGATCAGTTCGCGCCAGTCGGCGTCCGGCGCCTGGGCGTGGGGGAATTCCGTGAAGGAGGTCCAGTCCCCGGCCCACTCCAGGCCCACCTCCCGCACCAGCTCGCCGTACATCTCCCACAGCTCCCGGTCCTCCTCATCGGAGGTGCTCCACACCGGCTTGCCGCCCTCCAGGGGCACGGCGTCGAAGGCCATGCGGTAGTTGTGGATGGACTGCCCGGGCCCGGCGTAGGTGACCAGCCCGCCTTCCTGCGGCCCCACCTGGAGGAGGAGGTCGCCGAGGTCCTGGCGGCCGTGCTCCCGCTCCAGCTCCTCGGCCTTGGCCTCGATATCCGCGTAGGACCGCCCCTTGCGGTACAGGCGGGCCTGCTCCTCGGGGCTGCGGTAGGTGCAGTAGATCAGCAGCTCCAGGCCCTGCGCCTCGGCCTTCTGCTCCAGCAGCTGGGCCGGGCCCCGCACGGCCGGGGCCAGGTCCTCCAGATCACGACTCGCCATGGCGGCGCTCCTGTTCGGCGCCGATGGCCGCCAGGACCGCTTCCCGGGCCTGGTCGGCGCTCTCGGCCTCGTACAGGGCGGTGAGGTCGCCGTCCTCCACCTCGCTCAGGATCGGCTCGATGGCCTCGGCGTCGTGGGCCAGGATCTGGGCGATGTGCTCCGGAACGTCGTCGCCGGACTCCTCGCCACGCTGCTGGGCGCGCCGCAGCCGCTCCTCCTGGAAGGCCTCCATGAGGGTCTTCCGGGTCTTGCCGTCCTGCTCCGCCTGCTCCAGGCGGTCCAGGTCAGAGTCGGAGAGGGCGGGGAGCTCCGGGGTGATGTCGCCCACGGAGCTGTCCAGCAGCTGCAGGACCTCGTCGGGCTCCGGCTCCGGCTCCGGGGCCGGCGCCGGCTTGCGCCCGCCCGGACGGAGCCGGGGCGGGACCATGTGCTCCGGGAGGATGCGGGTCTCGCCCGGCTCGATGACGTAGCCCCGAACGTGCTTCGGATTCTTGCCGGGGTTGTGGACGGGGATGTCGGCCATGGCCGCCTCCTGTAGTAATTGGGTGCCCGGATTTCCCCCTCCGGGCCCGGGGGAATCGCCGCCGCTTCAGGGTGCGCGTTTCCGGTTACTCGGCCCGGGCGGTGCGGTCGGAGTCGGAGTAGGTGACGATGCTGGTGTAGGCCCGCTTCAGCTCGGTGGGCGTGTGCAGCACCAGGAACTGGTCGCCGTAGGCCTCCTTCTGCCCGGTGTAGCGGCCGTTGGAGTCCTTGGCGTTCTCCAGATCGCCCATCTGCCAGGGCCGCATCATCCGCATGCGGGTGATGCCGCGCTCGCCGATAATCGCGCGCTGGTCGCCCATCCAGAGGCCCGGCGCCTTGGTCTTGTAGTTCGGCACGTCCTTCACCCGGCCCAGGTTGCCGTCGGCCGCCAGGTCGGTCCCGGGGCGCTTGGAGTTGGCCTCGAAGCGCTTGGCCTGCTCCACGCGGGTCATGAGGTTGCCGGACATCAGGCCGAAGTCCGCCATGTGGTAGCGGTCGTCCTCCAGCACGCTCTTGCGCAGGCCGTAGCGGTAGAGGAAGCGGTCCCAGTGGTCCGCCTCGTCGGCGTCGTCCAGATCCGTGTTGAAGGCGTAGACGTTGGAGACGTAGTGGTAGTCCACCTCGAGGGTGTCGCCGTCGCTCGGGGTCCGGAGGGACCCGGTCTCGTCCACGATGCGGATCTCGCCGAGGTTGTAGTCCATCTCGTAGTAGTCCCCGGAATCCTGGTCCCCCGTGCCGTCGTACTCGTCGATGGTGTCGCCGTTGTAGGTCACGGTGATGGGGTGGCTGGTAGAGCCCACCTGGTTGCCCTGCAGGTCGTAGGTCTTGCGGGGGCGCACCACCGGGAAGTTCGCCAGCGGGAAGACGTTGTTGGTGCCGTCGAGATCGTCGGAGAGGTCCTCGCCGGTCACCTCCACAGCGCTATGCTCGTCCGCCGCCCGCAGGATCTCGTTGAAGATGAGCTGCTCGGTGTCCTCGCGGATGATCCGGCTGGCGTTGCGCTGGTTCTCGGCCACCGCCTCCCAGTTGATGCGCCCGGCGGAGGTCAGGTAGCGCAGCTCGTCGGAGACGAGGAAGGCCAGCTTCTGGGGCAGGGGGTAGGCGGTCTCGGCGGTCTGGATGACGCCGGCACGCCGGATGGCCTCGCCCTCGTAGACGCGGGTGTTGTCCCGCCCCGCCGCGTCGGTGTCGCGGTAGGAGTAGGGGATCATCATCGAGCTGGCGAACTCGGCGGTGTCGCTGTCGATGAACTGGGTGCCGATGAGCTCGTAGAGCGCCTCGCGGATCACGGTGCGCTCCCAGGAGGCGGGCACGTCCACGTCGCCCAGCTCGCCCTCGCCGCCGGCCAGGGCCTTGTGCTCCTGGTAGAGCTTCTGGCCGTGCAGGGCGTCGTACTGGGCAAGCACCTTCTCGGCCAGGGCCTTGTTGTCCGGCTGCAGGGAGCCGCCGGTGTTGCGGAACCGGCGCGCCTCGGACATCCCGGACAGGCCCAGGCGCTCGTCCATCCGCTCCTGCAGGGATTTGATCTCGTCCTGCTCGCCGGGGGTGATACGTACGCTGCCGCCGGGCCCGCCGCCGTAGCCCATGCCGGAGAGCTTCTTGGTGGCCACCAGCTGGTCCGCCGCGGCGATCTGCTGTTCCGCCAGCTTGGCCACCTGCGCCTCGGTCATCTCGGCGGTGATCAGGTCCGCGGCGCCGTAGTAGGCCTTGGCTTCCTCCTCGGAGAGGGCCTTGATGGATTCGGATTCGTCCAGCTTCTTCCGAAAGGCGCCCTGCAGGGTTTCGAGGGCCTGGGCCTGCGCCTGGCGCTTCTTCTCCCGTTCGGCCTCGCGTTCATCCAGGAGCTTGGTGATGTCCTCCTGGCTCAGGCCCTGGCCGCCGCCCTGGATGGACAGATTGATGGTGCGGCCGGCGCCGTCGTCACCGGCGGGCAGCTGCTCGGCCAGCTGTTTCCCGGTGGCCTCGAAGCTCTCCATGAGCTTGCGGGCCTGGTCCTCGTCGGTGATGCCCTCGCCGGCCTTCTGCAGACCTTCCTGGAGCTGCTTGATGACGTCCTCGGCCAGGCCCAGGTTGCCCAGCTTCTCGGCCAGCTCCTTGAGCAGCTTTTCCCACATTGCCGTGCTCTCCTCGCTGAGAATTCGCTTCACCCGGTCGCTGACCAGGGTGGGATGTTCGGTGTCGGTGCCTTCAGCGAGCTGGATGGGATCCAGCCGCTTGATGACCGGCCGGGGCGTGAGCGCGGCCCCAAGAAGGGTGGGGCCGAAGGCCTTGCCGGTCTCGTTGTCCCGGTAGTTCTCGTGGAATTCGGCGGAGAGGTAGATCATCCCCCGCTTGCGTACGGCCTCCAAGCCGTAGGACGTAAACTCCACCTCGGCGCGCAGCTTATTCCCATCCAGGAAGAGCCGGCGAATCCACCCGGCGGCGCCGTCCTGGGGCCGGTGCGAGACGTCCAGGGCCACCTCCTGGCCGTAGACGTTGTTGTCGAAGTTCTCGACCATCTGCTGGAGCATCTTCCGGCTGATCTCGAACTCCCCGTAGCGGGGATCGAAGAACGTCCCCGCCCGGGTGACCGTGACCACCTTCCGTTGCCCCTCGGCCAGCTCCCGCGCCTCCACGCGGTCACCGAGGAAGCGGATCGCCCCCTCGTGGCTGCCGGAATCCAGCAGGAAATGCCGTGCCTCTCGCATACCGCCCCCGAACGTAAAAAAGCCGAGATCGAGCGCCTCCACGCTCGATCCCGGCTTCGCTGTTCGCAGCTTACCTTCTGGGATCGCTACCTAGCCTGCGCCTCCCGCGCAAGACAAAAAAAGGGACAGGGATGTCCGCAGGGGGTTGACGGGGGTGCTACCCTTGTAACACAATGGGCCTACACTCACTGATGAGGCCGGCACAAAGCACGGCCGCAAGGGAAGAGGAGCCCACCATGAGCGAAGCCACCTACACCGTCTACTCCCTCGACATCGCCGACATGGTCTTCGACCCCGCCAGCATGGAGGCCTACGAGGACCTGCATGGCGAATCCGCCCTCCAGGACCGCATCCGCGAGGCCGCCGGGACCTACGCCGACGCCCTGCGGGAGGCCTTCGCCGCCGCCGATCTGGACGTCGAGGTGGAGGTGCGCCACAACGTAACCGGCGCCGGCTCGGGGGTCCATGCGGACAACGCGGCGGAGGAGGACCGCATCCAGGACGTAGCCAACCAAGTCCTGGAGGATATGGAGACCCTGGAGGACGTGCGGAAGGCCATGGCCGAGCACGACCGCTATGCCGCTCCGGGCAGCGAGTCCGCCCAGTGGCAGGCCTATGTGGAGGCCGCCCGGGAGGCGACCGGAACACTGGGGTACGACGAAGATGAGGCCCCGGTCACCCTGGTGACGCCCGAGTTCGCCCACTACTGGCACGCCGTAGCCCGCGGCGACTACGCCACAGCCGAGCAATACGGTGAGGTCCCCGAAGACTGGAAAGAGGCGTAACCACAGTGGCAGGCCGATTCCGCATCGATGCCCGCCAGGCGCTCCGGATCCTGGCCTACGTGGCCAGGAATCCGGGGGTGGGCCTGGGGGAGCTGGTGGACCTAACGGGGACCTCCAAGGCCACGGTCAAGCGGATGCTGCGCACCATGCGCGCCGAGCTGGGCGTAGAGATCGCCTGGCGGCCGGACCGCGACCTGCCCTCTGGCGGCGAGTACAGCATCGAGGACTGGGGGGTCTTCGACAGCCGCCGGGTCCTGGCCGATACCCCCGACAGGACCGCCCCGAAGACGCACCGAAACGCAAAGGCCTCGGCGGGGGCGCTGGATGCTTGCATCCGCTCGGTGTACCCGACGGGCGGCCCGGAGGCCGTGCTGGCCCACCTTCCCCAGTACAGCCGGTCCCGGATCGTACACCGGGCCGGGGAAATCGGAATCCGCTTCGAGGGGAGGCGCGCCAGGAAACCGTATTCCAGGGAGGAGGAAAAGATTATCCAGGAGGAATATCCACACCAAGGGGCCGCGCGGCTATCCATACGGCTAGGCCGGCCGCAGGACTCCATCCGAGCCAAAGCCCAAGCTCTAGGGGCCAAGCGGAATCAGGGGAGGGGCAGCACCGCCTCCTACAAGCTGGATGAGACGAGGGCGAGGGAGATAAAAGCCCGCCTGAACTACGGGGAGAGCGCGCGCAGGATTGCCGACGATTTCGGCCTTAGCCTGAGCACGATATACAACATAAAAAATGGGCGCACCTGGGCGCACGTGGTGCCAGCCAAGCAGCCCGAGGAGGAATGAGATGGCCCGAAAAGCCAGCGTATACATCGGCGACGAACTGGAGACCGCACTGGAGGAGCGCCATGGGGCAAGCGATTCCGTGTCCGGCCTTATCAACAAGATGGTGGACCGGTACCGGGAGGTTTGCCGGCGGGAAGCTCCCCCGCTGACCCCGCAGGCCTGGTGCCTGCTGTTCGACGTCCTGAACGGGGTTTGGCTGCAGCCGGCCTCCATGGGCGTGCGCGGGATCCCGATGGAGGTGGAGGACGGCATCGCCATGAACGGCTTGGCTGAGAAGTGGGGTGTGGACGGCGAGGCGCTGAAAACGCGCCTGGCGGAGGCCGACTTCGCCGAGCTGACGGCCATCGCCGACGCCGCGGAGCGGTTCTGGGCGCGCCACCGGGACCTACCCAGCGAGCCCACCGAGATTGTCGCCGCACTCAACCTGCCGAGCGAATAAGCCCTACCGGGACGGCCACCCAGCGCTTGCACCGGCACTTGGCCGTCCCGCTCTCCGGGTGGACGCACCGCGCCCGGATCACCTCCCCGTCGTAGACCACGTGCCCGCACTCGCAGACCACCCGCTGGTCCAGCTCCCGCCGCTCAGATGTCGATGCCGCGCTGCGCATACCGCTCCCTCAGTACGTGCCACGGGGTGAGGATATCGTCCGGCTCCAGGATACCGCGCTCCAGGGCCTCCCGTTTCTTCTGGCTGCCCAGCACCGCCTCCTGGCGGCTTGCCGGCTGGCGCTCGAGCCAGGACAGGGCATCGGTCTGTCCCTGGCGGTCCTCGTCGCGCACCTCGTCGGTGAAGACGATGGTGACGTAGGACAGGGTGTTCGGGTGCGCCGGCCAGGGGCAGGAGTCCCGGTCGGGGTAGACGCCGGGGCCCAGGCCGTGGAGGTTGGCGGTGGCGTGCATGTCGCACTCGTCCGGTCGGGGGTGGGCCGGGCTCAGGTTGAACTTGTGGCCGCCGAAGTCCGGCTGGTCCTCGGCGCCGGCGATGTAGGCCTCGCCGTGGGCGCGGTTGAGCTCCGTCCGGAATAGGCGCATGGCGTTGTCCCGGGGATTGCCCCGGGCGGTCATGAGCTGCTCCCCAGTGACCCGCGCCACCCGGTCCGCCTTGGCCAGGTCCTGGCGGGCCCGGATCTCTTCCGGCACATCCTCGCCCCGATCCAGGAAGTCCTGCGCCGCCTGGCTGGCGCTCTTGCCCTGTGCCACCGCGTCCTTGATGGACTTCTCCACCGCCTCTTGGGCGCCCTGGTTGATGCGCCAGATCCGGTCCGAGAGCTGCAGGCCGTCCGCCGCGGTGAACTCCCGCACGAACCGCACCGCCTCGTCGGCGATCCGGGGCGCGGCCGCGCCGGTGGCCGCCGCGAAGGGCTCGGCGCCCAGCGTTGCGGCCTGGGGCAGGGATTCGTCCAGGAGGCCCTGCTGCGCCTCGGCGAGCTCATCGAGGCGCTGCTCCGCCTGCCCGAGGAGATCCTGCAGCACCTCCTGGCGCAGGGTGTTATCCCGGTCGGCGTAGTCGTGGATGGCGCTCCTGATGTCCTCGGCGGCCCGGCGGTAGATGCGGTCCAGGTCCTCCAGCGCGGCGCCGTCCAGCTCGTTCATCCGCTCCTGGGCCTTCTGGGTCGCCTCCCGGATGGCGGCCCGGACCTCCTCCCGGTCCTCGGCCAGCGTCACCGCCTCGGCGGCCGCCTTGGTCTCGCCGGCGGCGCGGATGCAGGCCTGCACTGCCTGCTCTTCGTCTCCGGTGCGCTCCAGCACCTCGTTGGCCGCGTCCACGCAGCGCCGGCGCTGGGCGACGGTCCAGTTCTTGGCGGGCGGCGGGGGATTGGTGACGGTCCAGGGCATCAGATTGCCTGGAAGATGGCCAGCTTCGTATCGTCCTGCATCTCGGCGCCGTGATGTTCCATGCCGATATAAAGGGTGTCATGGACCTCCTTGGCGGCCAGCCCCTCGGGCCGGGCCACCACAAGGTAATCACCGCAGCCCATTTCCTCGATCCTCTCCAGCTCCCGCTTCAGCTCATCAACTCGCATGGTCATGGTCAGCTCCTCACGCTCACGTCGGTAGAAGATTCGCCCTTGCGCCGGTTCCCCGGCGTCACGCTTACCCGGTTCCCCCCGCCTCCGGATTCCTCCCCGATCTTGGACGGATCGGGGTAGGGGTCCCCGGCCTTGCGCTCGGCCTCGAGACGCTCCACCTGCTCCTCCGGATCGAGGCCGGCCGTCTCCCAGACCGTGGTGGCCGGCGCGCCCAGCGCCTGGTACTTCAGGGCTCGGTCCGCCGCCTGGTTGGCGGTCTCGGTGCGGCGCTCGGCGAACACCACGCGCACGTCGGCCGCGTCCGGGTTGATCCCCCGCAGCAGCAGCTCCAGGGAGAAGCCGAGCTCGTAGACGAATGCGAGGGCATCCTGCAGGGCGTCCAGCTCGTCGTAGAAGTCCTGCTTCAGGTCCTCGAGGATGTCCCGGTTCAGGTCGCTGGCGTAGCCGAACAGCCCCTTCGGCGCCGGGGCGCCGGCGAAGAAGGTGTCCAGCAGGTGCGCCACGTCGGCGATCTGGTCCAGGTTGGCGTCCCCCTCCAGCGCCGACACCGACCCTTTCTTGTTCATGTAGTAGTCGGTGACGTTGCCCTCCATCTGCTCCCGCTCGATCTCGGCCCGGTAAGCCTCCAGCTCCTCCTGGGTAGCCCCCTCCAGCACATGAGCCTTTCTCTGAGGCGCCCGGGACCGGCGCCGGATGACTAGGTCCTCCTCGGTCATGGCGAGCTTCTTCCACGGGCCCCGGGCCGCATCCAGGTAAGGGCGGCCGAAGCTGCCGTAGTCGTCGTAGTTGTCCGGGGTGAGCCGGACCATGGACAGGGCCCAGAGGGGGAAGGTGGCCAGGACCTGGCCGCTGGACAAATCGTATTGCTTGTAGGCCCGGCGGGGGTCCTCGAAGCGGCCGGAGGGCCCCACCTGCGGCATGATGGTCTCGGTGGGCATCCGCACTCCGTTGGCCACGCGGTTCTCGCCATCGAGCACCCACTGGAGGGGCAGGTTTCCCTCCATGATCAGGCCCCGGGCATCACTCTCCAGCTTTTCGCGCCGATGCAGCCCCAGCCGCCGCACGTATTGATCCCACAGGCGCTGGATCCGCTTGGCGCCCATCGGCGCCCGCAGCTGCAGCCCGCCCTTCACCGCGGCCCGACTCATCCGGCCGTGGATCTTCTTCACCCGGGGGTCCTCCCGGTCCATGCGCCGGATGTCGTGGATGCAGGCCCGCAGGTCCGGGTCCGTCCACATGGCGCGGTAGAGGTACCGGGTGGCGTTCTCGGGCGTGGCGCGCCGGCCGACCTCGGACCCGCCGCCGGGGAGGTAGCCGGTGCTCCGGAGCGCCTTGTCCGCAGCGGGCTGGGGCAGGGTAAAGCCGAGCTGGCGGTACCGGGCTTGAATGTCGCGTAGATCCGGCATGGATCACTCCTAGTGCGAGGCGAGCAGCTCCTGGCGGCTGCGGGATGCGGTGAGCACGGTGGCCGCGGCCGGGGCGGCGCCGCGGGTGACGTAGCCCCAGATGGAGGCCAGGTAGGCGTCGAACAGGTCGTCGCCCACCGTGGGGTTCGCCATCTTGTAGCTGGAGTAGGAGGCCTTGGTCTCCACCGGCTTCACGTTCGGAAGCTGGCGCACCAGGGCGCGCATGTCCTGGAGGGCCGGGTCCTCGTAGTCGTGGTCATCCACGTAGGGGATGGCCGCCAGGCCGTTGTTGAAAGCGGAACGGGTGGCGGTGGCCATCTGGTGCTTGGTCATACCCTCGAAGCGCACCGGCGAGAAGACCCACTCCGGCCAGGTACTGGCGGTGCTGTCGCCTTCGCCGATGGTGCGGCGGTCGATGCTGGTCAGGCCCTCGGCGTAGAGCTCGTCGTTCAGCTGGGCGATCATCCCAACGCCGTAGGCGTCGCCGTGGGCCACGTCCGGCATGAAGTACCGCCAGATGGCCTTAAGGCCGTCCTTCACCTGGGCGTCGTCGGCGCCGGGCGGCCAAGTCTTGGCGTACAGAGTGCAGACGAAGTTGCCCACTTGCTCGTTCACCACACAGGCGTGGCGGGAGGCCTGGGGGTCCTCGCCGTGGCCGCCGGCGTCGTAGCCCAGGGACACCAGGCCCCGCTTGGGCCGGATAACCCCGGGCATGGGCTCCTCGATGGGGAGCCCGGCCTGCAGGCCCACGTGCATGGCCTGGCGGACCCACTTCTCCCAGATCAGGTTCCGGGCGGAGATGTTGCGGCACAGCAGCTGCCGGATGTACTCATCCGGCGAGAGCTGCTCCCGCATCTCCTGCATGAATCCCTCGTTCAGGATTCCCATCTCCATACCCAGGTAGACGTCCACCACGGGCAGGATGTCGTAGTGGCCGCGGTCCACCAGGTCCGACAGGGTGTCCGCGCCCTTGAAGACGCCGGTGATGCGCACCTGGGGATCGTTTCGGGACTCTTTCGAGGCCCCCAGGCGGCGGGTGGCGCCCATCATGAGCAGGAACCGGGAAAAGAGGCGCTCCTTGGGCATATCGTCCACCTCCTCGAGGGAGGCGGCCGTCAGGTCGCCGCCGTCCACCTGGGCCATGATGCCGTAGGCCTTCGCCTGGGACCGGTTGGCGAAGCGGTAATAGGTGTCGGCCAGCTGGCGGCGCCCGCTGCGGTAGTCCAGGTGGGCGGTGAGGATCTCGGAGCGGCGGATGGCGTCCAGGTGGTAGCCGAGGTTAATCAGGGACTGCGCCTCCCGCGGCGCCACGATGCCCAGCTCCTGGTCCGCCTGAGTGGCGTTGTGCTCCAGGAGGTACATCTCCTTCACCGCGGTCTTGCCGGTGCGGCGGCTGGAGTAGTCGATGGTGTTGGGGTGCTGGTCCATCTCCTTCATCTTCAGGATCTGCGCCGGATCCAGCTCCACGTTGTGGACGTGCTTGTGCCACAGGCCGTGGTCGCCGGCGTACCGCTGCACCTCGCGCTCCGCCACGGTCTGCATCCGGATCCGCTGGGCCGCGGAGACGCGCTCAGCCATCCTCGCCGTCCCCGTCCGCCGCCTTGTGCTCCAAATAGACCGGGTCCTGCTCGGAGCGCTGGCGGCTGCGCTCGATCATGGACGTCAGCCCCTCCAGGGCCTGGGCCTGGCGCTGCTGGTACTCCAGCAGGGATTCCTGCTGGTCCGCCTCCTGATCGAGCTGCCCGCGGAGGACCTCCTGGTCGTCCTGGACCTTGGGGGTCATGCCCATGTCTTCCAGGGTCATCTTGTTGCGGGCCACGTACTCCAGCAGGGGCTTGAGGAGGGGGTGGGCCTCGGTCTTCCAGACGATATGCTTCTCGCCTGTTTCCGGGTCGACGTAGTCCACGATCCCCTGGTAACCGTTCTTGGCATCCACCCACCATTCTGGGCTGTGCAAGGTCACCCCTTGGGCGGTGATAG
>NZ_JBKGZG010000024.1:0-35508 GCF_046545655.1 Thiohalorhabdus sp.
GCCCTGGCCGCCACCCTGCGGGTGGTGACGGCGGCCAACGCGGTGCACGCCCTGCTCTACCTGGTGGTCTCGCTGCTGGCCGTGGGCCTGGTGTTCTTCGTGCTGGGCGCGCCCTTCGCCGCCGCCCTGGAGGTGATCATCTACGCCGGGGCCATCGTGGTGCTGTTCGTGTTCGTGGTGATGATGCTGAACCTCGGCGAGGAGGCCGAGAAGCAGGAGCGCAGCTGGCTCCAGCCCGGCATCTGGTGGGGGCCGGGGCTCCTGGCGGCGCTGCTGCTCATCGAGCTGCTCCTGCTCCTCACCGGCGCGGTCCAGAGCACCGGCGGCGCCATGGTGGCGCCCAAGGCGGTGGGCATCGCCCTGTACGGGCCCTACCTTCTCGCCGTGGAGCTGGGCGCCTTTCTGTTGCTGGGCGGCCTGGTGGGCGCCTACCACCTGGGCCGCCAGGAGGCCCTGGAGGGGGACGAGGATGGCTGAGATACCCATGCACCACGGCCTGATCCTGGCCGGCGCCCTGTTCGCCCTGGGCCTGCTCGGGGTGCTGGTGCGGCGCAACGCGCTGTTCATGCTCATTAGCCTGGAGGTCATGCTCAACGCCGCGGGCCTGGCCTTCGTGGTGGCGGGGGCGCGCTGGTCGGAGCCGGACGGCCAGGTGATGTTCATCCTCATCCTGGCCCTGGCCGCGGCGGAGGTGGCGGTGGGCCTCGCCCTGGTGCTGCAGCTCTACCACCGCCTGGGCACCCTGGATGCCGACGCCGCCAGCAGGATGCGGGGATGATCACCGCGCTGCTGCCCTGGATCCCCGCCCTGCCCCTGGCCGGTTTCGCCTGCCTGGCGATGCTGGGTGGCCGCCTGAGCCGGTGGGGGATCGCGGTGGTGGGGGTGGGCTCGGTGGCCGCCGCCTTCGCCCTGACCCTGGTGGTGGCCGCCGATTTCCTCGCCGCGCCGCCGCCGGGGGACGCCGTCACCGCCACCGCCTGGCGGTGGATGGAGGTGGACGGTCTGCAGCTGGCCGTGGCCTTCTACCTCGATCCCCTGGCCCTGATCATGACCCTGGTGGTAACCGGGGTGGGCATGCTCATCCACCTCTACTCCGCCGAGTACATGGCGGAGGACCCCGGCTACCGGCGCTACTTCGCCTACCTGAACCTGTTCGTGGCCGCCATGCTCACCCTGGTCCTGGCCGACAACCTGCTCCTGCTCTACCTGGGCTGGGAGGGGGTGGGGGTGTGCAGCTACCTGCTCATCGGCTTCTGGTACGCGGAGCCGGAGAACGGCCGCGCCGCGCGCAAGGCCTTCCTCATCACCCGCGTGGGGGACGTGGCCCTGCTGGTGGGCCTGCTCCTGCTGTTCGCCCGGCTCGGCACCCTGCAGATCCAGCCGCTGCTGCAGGCCGCCGGCACCCAATGGGAGAGCGGCTCCATCCTGGCGGTGGCGGCCGCCGCGCTGCTACTGGGCGGGGCGGTGGGCAAATCCGCCCAGCTGCCGCTGCAGAGCTGGCTGCCCGACGCCATGGCCGGCCCCACGCCGGTGAGCGCGCTGATCCACGCCGCCACCATGGTCACGGCCGGGGTCTACCTCATCGCCCGCACCCACCCCCTGTTCGTGCTCGCGCCGAGCGTGCAGGGCGCCGTGGCGGCGGTGGGCGCCGCCACCCTGCTGCTGGCGGCGGCGAGCGCCCTGGTGCAGCGCGACCTCAAGCGCATCCTCGCCTACTCCACCATCAGCCAGATCGGCTACATGTTTCTGGGGCTGGGGGTTGGGGCCTGGTCGGCGGCCATTTTCCACTTCATGACCCACGCCTTCTTAAAAGCGCTGTTGTTCCTCACCGCCGGCACCATCATCGCCGCCATGCACCACGAGCACGACATCTTCCGCATGGGCGGGCTGTGGCGGCGGATGCCGGTGACCTTCGCTGGCTTCCTGGCCGGCGCCGCCGCCCTGGCCGCCTTCCCGGCGGTGACCGCTGGCTTCTTCAGCAAGGACCTGATCCTGGCGGAGACCTGGGCGGCGAGTCCCGGCCTGTGGCTGGCGGGCTGGCTGGGGGCCTGGCTCACCGCCTTCTACAGCTTCCGGGCGGTGTTCGTGGTCTTCTTCGGGCCGGTGCGCACCGCGCCCGCCTACCGGCCCGGCCTGGCGGTGGGCGTACCCGTGGTGGCTCTCGCGGTGCTGGCCATCATCGGCGGCTGGGTGGAGCCCGCGCACTTCCTGGCGCCGTCGTGGACCACCAGCCCCGCCCATCCCGACCCCACCACGGTGCGGATCCTCATGGGGCTCGGCGGCATTGCCTCCCTGGGCGGCATCTTCCTCGCCTACCTCGCCTACCTGCAGCGCCCCGACCTGCTCGCCGTGCTGACTCGTCCTCCGGCGGCGCGGCGCCTGCGGGACCTCTGGTACACGGGGTGGGGCTTTGATCACGCCTTCAACGCCCTGTTCGTGCGCCCCACCTACGCCCTGGCCCGCATCAACCGGGCCGATGTGGTGGACCGCGGGGTGCACGGCCTGGTGGCCGGTACCCGCGCCCTGCATGTGCTGCTCAGCCGCACCCAGACCGGCAACCTGCGCTGGTACGCCGCCGGCATCGCCGCGGGGCTGGTGATCGTGCTGGCGGTGGGAGGGTTCGGCTGATGCTGGCCCTCCTGATCGCCCTGCCCCTGCTCGGCGGCCTGCTGACCTGGTGGCTGGAGGGGGCAGAGCGCGCCGTGCGCTGGGTGGCCGTGGGCACCCTGGCGCTGACCCTGATCGTGCTGGCCATCGCCTGGGGCGGGCAGGGCACCGCCTTCCCGCCCGCCGGGGCCTGGCTGGCGGAGCTGGACTGGGCCTGGATCCCCCGCTTCGGCATCCGCTTCCACCTGGGGCTGGACGGCCTGAGCCTGGTGCTCATCGCCCTCACCCTGCTCCTCGGCCTGGTGGGGGTGGCCGCCTCCTGGACGGAGATCCGCGAGCGGGTGGGCTTCTTCCACTTCAACCTGCTGTGGACGGTGGCCGGGGTGGTGGGGGTGTTCCTGGCCCTGGACCTGTTCCTGTTCTTCTTCCTCTGGGAGGTGATGCTGGTCCCCATGTACTTCGTGATCGCCCTGTGGGGCCACGAGGACCGGGGGCCGGCGGCGGTGAAGTTCTTCATCTTCACCCAGGGCAGCGGCCTGCTGCTGATCCTCGGCATCCTGGTGCTGGTGTTCCTCCACCACGGCGCCACCGGCACCTGGAGCTTTGACTATCTCGACCTGCGCAGCACGCCGGTGGACTCCGGGCTCGCCTTCTGGGCCATGCTGGGCCTGTTCCTCGCCTTCGGGGTGAAGCTGCCCGCGGTGCCCGTGCACACCTGGCTGCCCGATGCCCACACCCAGGCCCCCACCGCCGGCAGCGTGCTGCTGGCGGGGATCCTGCTGAAGACCGGCGCCTACGGGCTGATGCGCTTCACCATCCCGCTGTTTCCGGAGGCCTCCCTGGCCTTCGCCCCGGTGGCCATGGGCCTGGGGGTGGCAAGCATCCTCTACGGGGCGGTGCAGGCCTTCGCCCAGGACGACTTCAAGCGCCTGGTGGCCTACTCCAGCATCAGCCACATGGGCTTCGTGCTGGTGGGGCTGTACGCCTGGAACGTCTGGGCCCTGCAGGGCGTGGTCATGCAGATCGTGGCCCACGGGCTGAGCACCGGGGCCCTGTTCATGGTGGCCGGGCTCCTCCAGGAGCGGCTGCATACCCGCAGCATGGAGCGCATGGGCGGGCTGTGGAGCTCGGTGCCCCGGCTGTCCGCCTTCACCCTGCTGTTCGTGGTGGCCTCCCTGGGCCTGCCCGGGCTGGCCAACTTCGTCGGCGAGTTCCTGATACTGCTGGGTGCCTTCGACGAACACCCCGTCTTCACCGTGCTGGCCGCCGTGGGCCTGGTGGGCTCGCTGCTCTATACCCTGCTCCTGGTGCAGAAATCCCTCCACGGGCCGCTGGGGCCGGCCCGGACCACCACGGACCTGGGCACTCGGGAGGCGGCCACCCTGGCGGTACTGGTGGTCGGGCTGGTGTGGCTGGGACTCGCACCCCAGCCCGTGCTCGGGGTGGCCGAGCCTGCCCTGCACGCCCTACTGCGGATGACGGAGACCGGCGCCTCCCTGACCCTCGGAGCGGCCCCATGAGCGGCACCGATATGCTCCTCCTCCTGCCCTGGCTGATCCTGGCCGCCGGCTCCCTCGCGGTGATGGTGATCATCGCCTTCGCCCGCCGCCACGCCCTGGTGGCCGGGGCCACCCTGGGGACCCTGGCCCTGGCCTTGGTGCTCCTGCCCCTGGCGGCCCGGCCCGGGGCCTCCATGGTCACCCCGCTGCTGCGGGTGGACGGCTTCGCCCTGCTCTTCACCGGCCTGATCCTCGCCGCGGCCCTGGTGACCGGGGTCCTGAGCTACCTGGAGCTGCGCGAGCGCTCCGGGCAGCCCGAGGAGTTCTATTTGCTCCTGCTGCTGAGCACCCTGGGCGCCACCGGCCTCACCGCCAGCGCCCACTTCGCCAGCTTCTTCCTGGCGCTGGAGCTGCTGTCGGTGCCCCTGTTCGCCCTCATCGCCTACGCCACGCCCCGGCCCCATAGCATCGAGGCGGGCTTCAAGTACCTGGTGCTGTCGGGGGCCTCCTCGGCGGTCCTGCTGTTCGGCATGGCCCTGCTGTACGCGGAGACCGGGGCGCTGGACTTCGCCAGCCTGGCCCTGCTCGCCCCGGTGGCGGAGGGCATCGGCTTCTACTGGGGCGCGGGCATGGCCCTGATCGTGGCCGGGGTGGCCTTCAAGCTGTCCCTGGTGCCCTTCCACCTGTGGACCCCCGATGTCTATCAGGGGGCGCCGGCGCCGGTGGCGGGCTTCGTGGCCACCGTCTCCAAGGGGGCGGTGCTCGCCGTGCTGCTGCGCTACGGGCTGGCCACGGGGGTCTTCCAGGCGCCGGGGCCCTGGACCGTGGTGGCCCTCCTAGCCATCGCCTCCATGCTGGCGGGCAACCTGCTGGCGCTGCTCCAGGACAACGTGCGCCGCCTGCTGGCCTATTCCTCCATCGCCCACCTCGGCTACCTGCTGGTGGCCCTGCTGGCCGGAGATGCCCTGGGCGTGGAGGCGGCGGGGTACTACCTGGCCGCCTACTTCGTCACCATGCTGGGGGCCTTCGGCGCGGTGAGCGTGGCGGGGCTGGGCGGCCGGGAGATCCAGGGCCTGGAGGACTTCCGCGGGCTCTTCTGGCAGCGGCCGGGCCTGGCGGGCACCTTCACCCTGATGCTGCTGTCCCTGGCCGGGATCCCGCTGACCATGGGCTTCATCGGCAAGTTCTACCTGTTCGTGGCCGGGGTGGGCGCCACCCTGTGGAGCCTGCTCGGCGCCCTGGTGGTGGGCAGCGCCATCGGCCTGTTCTATTACCTGCGGCTGGTGCGGATCCTGTTCCAGGAGCCGACCACGGAGGCCCACCCCGTCCCGGCGGGCGGTCGGGTCGGCGGGGCGGTGCTGGCCGTGCTGGCGGTGCTGCTGGTCCTGCTGGGCGCCTATCCCGCCCCCTTGATCTCCCTGGTCGGAGCCACCGCCACGGGCTGAGGCGGGCCCTTTCAGCCCCGCTCCGGCTCGCCCTCCCGCACCAGGTTGATGAGGCTCCCCTGCTGGATCATGTCCGCCTGGCGCGGACTGAGGTCGTGGCGGAGCCGGTAGGTCTCGTTCCGGGTACGGTTCACCAGGCCTACCGCCTCGCCGCCTGCCAGCGCCTCGGGGGCCTCCCGCAGGCGCAGCAGGTCCCCCTGCCGGATCCGGTCGTAGTCCCCGGGATCGATGAAGACCAGTGGGAGGATGCCGAAATTGGCCAGGTTCTCCTCGTGGATGCGGGCGAAGCTCTTGGCGACCACCGCCCGCAGGCCGAGGTAGCGCGGGGCCAGGGCGGCGTGCTCGCGGCTGGAGCCCTGGCCGTAGTTCTCCCCGGCCACCAGGAAGTGGGGGTGCCCCTCCTGGCGGAAACCGAAGGCCCGGTCCGGGTAGCCGGGATCCGTGTACCGGAAGACGAAGCTGCTGATGGCGGGGATGTTGCTTCGGTACGGCAGCACCTCGGTACCGGCGGGCAGGATCTCGTCGGTGGAGATGTTGTCCCCCACCTTGAGCAGGACCGGCCCTTCCAGCGGGTCCGGGAGCGGCTCCAGCTCCGGCAGGGAGGCGATGTTGGGGCCCTTTTGCAGCGGAAAGGGCGCCGTCTGCTCGGGTGGGGCCTCTAGCATGGAAGTGTTGAGGATGAGGCCCTCCGGCTCCCGGAAGGGCGGACAGGTCGCGTTCAGCTCGCGCGGGTCGGTGATGCGCCCGGTCAGCGCCGAGGCGGTGGCGGTCTCCGGGCTGCACAGGTAGACCCGGTCGTCGGCGGTGCCGGAGCGCCCCGGGAAGTTGCGCGGCACGGTGCGCAGGCTGATGCCCCGGGTGGAGGGCGCCTGCCCCATGCCGATGCAGCCGTTGCAGCCGGGCTGGTGGATACGCCCGCCGGCGTGCAGCAGCTTGCCGAGCAGGCCCATGTCCATGAGGTTCTCGGTGATCTGGCGCGAGGTGGGGTTGATGTCGAAGGAGACCCCGGGATCCACGTGCCGGCCGTCCAACATCAGGGCCGGCACGGCGAAATCGCGCAGCCCGGGGTTGGCGGAGGAGCCGATCATGGCCTGGTAGATGGGGGCCCCGGCCACCTCCGCCACCCGCACCACGTTGCCCGGGCTGCTGGGCTGAGCGATCAGGGGCTCGAGCAGGGAGAGGTCGATCTCCTCCTCCTCGTCGTAGCCGCAGTCCGGGTCCGGGTGCAGCTCGCTGAAGTCCCCCGGGCGTCCCTGGGCGTGCAGGAAGTGCCGCACCGCCTCGTCGGCGGGGAAGACGCTGGTGGTGGCCCCGAGCTCGGTGCCCATGTTGGCGATGACATGGCGGTCCATGGCGGACAGATTGGCCAGGCCCGGGCCGTGGTACTCGAAGATGCGGCCCCGGCCACCGCGCACGTCCCGCCGCCGCAGCATCTCCAGGACCACGTCCTTGGCGCTCACCCAGGAAGGCAGCTCCCCCGTCAGGCGCACCCCCACCACCCTGGGCATGCGGGTGTAGTAGGACCGCCCCGCCATGGCCAGGGCCACCTCCAGGCCGCCGGCGCCCATGGCCAGCATGCCCAGGGCCCCCGCCGCCGGGGTGTGGCTGTCGGAGCCGAGCAGGCTCTTGCCGGGCACGCCGAAGCGCTCCATGTGCACGGGGTGGCTGACGCCGTTGCCGGGCGGGCTGTACCAGACGCCGAAGCGCTTGCAGGCGCTGCGCAGGAAACGGTGGTCGTCGGGGTTGCGGTAATCGGTCTGCAGGAGGTTGTGGTCCACGTACTGGGCGGACAGCTCGGTGCCTACCCGGTCGAGCCCCATGGCCTCCAGCTCCAGCATGACCAGGGTCCCGGTGGCGTCCTGCGTGAGGGTCTGGTCGATGGCGAGGCCGATCTCCTCGCCGGGGTTCAGGGTGCCGTCCACCAGGTGGTCGGCGATCAGCTTCTGGGCCAGGTTGCGTCCCATGATCCCTCTCCACTCCGGCCCCGGAAGGCCGTACAAGGCGCTTTCCCATTAGACCGGGCCAGGACCGGAATTGCACATCATGGAAACAACCGAAGGCGTGCGGGAGGAGCGCTAGCGGCCCGTGCCGGACGACCGGAGGGAATTGGCGAGCCGAAAGAGCGAGTCGGCATCCCATGCGGGAGCGGTCGGGGACCGCGGCGCAACGGCCCCTTGCGGCATGTCGCGGCCAGTGGCCGCCCCCCGGGGCACCCGGGGCCACCGGCCCTGCCGGCGAAGGGGTCGGACCCTGGGCCTGGCCCGCCAAACCCCGTATCCTTGTCCCCCTTTGGTCGGGCTCCCGTTGGGAGCCACTGGCGCGGGGAGGAGTGCCGCATGGCCCATGACGATCAATACCTGCTGGGGATGGCGATCGGCTTCTCGGTGGTCCCCTACTTCGTCCTGTACCTGGTGTATCTGCTGGTCACCCGCCGCATGATCCGCATTCCGATCCTGCTGGGCGGCCTGGTGGCGGCGGTGGGCCTGACCTTCCTGCTCTTCCTGTCTGCGGGGGCGTGGCTCGGCGAGGACCTGGCCAAGACCCCGGTGCCCATGTTCGGCGGGGTCCTCATCGCGGGCGTGGTCATCAGCTTGCTCGGCCGGTGGAAGGGGATCCCCACCCAGCACGGGGAGTAAACCATGGATCGGGGCCGCCTGCGGTGCAGACCGTAGCCCTCCGCCGGTAGGAGCCCACCTCAGTGGGCGACCCGGTACATGCAGCAATCCGGGCCCGGATGGAATCGGCCACTGAAGTGCGCTCCTACCGGCACGCTCCGATCCGGGCCCTGCCTCCCCGACCGGACACCCCTAGGAGCCTTGCCGCCGCGCCCGGAAGAACTCCCGCAGCAGCCCGCCGCACTCCTCCTCCAGCACGCCGCCGGAAACCTCCGGACGGTGGTTGAGCCCCGGCAGCGCGAAGCCGTCCACCACGCTGCCGGCGGCCCCGCCCTTGGGGTCGAAGGCGCCGAACACCACCCGCTCCACGCGGGCGTGGACCAGGGCCCCTACGCACATCAGGCACGGCTCCAGGGTCACGTAGAGGGTGGCGCCGGGCAGGCGGTAGTTGTCCACCGCCGCCCCCGCCGCCCGCAGGGCGCGGATCTCGGCGTGGCCGGCGGGGTCCCGGCTGCCCACCGGGGCGTTGCCGGCGGCCGCCAGCAGCTCCCCGGCGCGGACCACCACCGCCCCCACCGGCACTTCGCCCCGGGCCCCGGCAGCACGCGCCTCCTCCAGAGCCCGGGCCATCCATCCCGCATCGTCGGCCGGAGCGGTCACCCGGCCACCCGCTGCCGGACCCAGGGCTCGAACTGGTTGGCCTGCATGGCGCCCGACACCCGGTCCACCTCCTGGCCGCCGCGGAACAGGATAATGGTGGGAATGCTGCGGATGCCGAAGCGGGCGGCGGTCTGCTGGCTCCGCTCCGTGTCCACCTTCACCACCCGCACGTTGGGGCGCAGGTTGCGCGCCGCCGCATCCACCACCGGGGCCATGGTCTGGCAAGGCTGGCACCAGCCGGCCCAGAAATCGGCCACCACCGGCAGGCCGCAGCGCTCCACCTGCTGGTGGAAGGTGGCGTCGGTGACCTCCATCGGCTTGTCGGGGATCAGGGCGGCCTTGCAGCGGCCACACACCGGCCCCTGCTCCAGGCGGTCGGCGGGCACCCGGTTCACGGCTCCGCATTGCGGGCAGGGGATGTGCAGGGAATCGGCCATGCGGGTCTCCTCTGGGCGGGTTTCTCGTTCCTGATCCCGTATCTGGGGACGAATCCCACGGATTCAAAGACCGGCATTCTCTCTGGCCGCCCACCTCGGGTAGACTACGCGCGGCGACCAACGGGGAGCGAAGCAGGTGGAGGACCGACATACCAACCAGGCCCTGGCCCTGGCCGGCGTGTTTCAGGCGGCGGCCCTGGTGCGGGAGATCGCCCGCGAGGGGGGCCTGATCCACACCGATGCGGCCGAGGCCAGCATCGCCAGCGTGTTCGCCACCGACCCGGAATCCGTGGAGGCGGTGTTCGGGGACGTGGCGGGCGTGCGGCTGGGCCTGGAGACCATGCGCGACCAGTTGCGGGCGGAGAGCAAGCAGGGCCAGGACATGGAGACCGCCCGCTACGTCATCGGCATGACCGTGCTGGAGCGCAAGCTCGCACGGAAGCGCGGCGCCCTGGAGGCCCTGGGGGCCGACATCGAGGAGGCCCGCCGCACCTACGAGCACTTCGGCCCCGGCCACGCCAACCTCCACGGCCGCCTCGCCGACCTCTACGCCGAGCACATCAGCACCCTCGGCCCTCGGATCGTGGTGCGCGGCGACGAGCAGGTGCTGCGCGAGTCCGGCAACGTGGCCCGGGTACGGGCCCTGCTGCTGGCCGGGATCCGCGCCGCGGTGCTGTGGCGGCAGCTGGGCGGGCGCCGTTGGCAGCTGGTGCTGGCCCGAGGCCGCTACCTGCGGGCCACTGAGGGCCTGCTGGAAACCAACCCCGCCTCCTGAGGCCAGGACCGTACCTCCCACCCCCGGGAAATTCGGGTCCCCCCCTTGAAATCCCGGTTTGCGCCCCCAAATGGGTAGGGAAACGTCCCTAGGAGGATCGACCCATGATCGGGCAAGCCGCCAAGTTCTCCCTCGGCCAGATTGTCTGGAACCAGGGCACCCAATACCGGGGCGTCATCGTCGATGTGGACCCGGAGTTCCAGGGTGCGGAGGACTGGCTGGAGGGCCTGGAGGACGCCGAGCCCCAGCGCCACCAGCCCTGGTACAGCGTGCTGTTGGACGACACCGAGCAGATGGCCTACGTTCCGGAGCAGAGCCTGGCCCCCGACAACTCCGAGGTCCCGGTGAACAACCCGGCCATGGATTACTTCGTCGGCGAGATGGAGAACGGCCGCTACACGGTGCAGCAGACCCTGAACTAGCTCGGCACAACCCGACCGACCCCCCTGTGGGAGCGGCCAGTGGCCGAGCCAAATGGGCCCCTTAAGCGAGTCGCGGCTGATAGCCGCTCCCACATCTCCCCTTCCAGACCCTATTCCGCAAAGAGCCCCGCCAATGGCGGGGCTCTTTCGTTATCCTATTCCCACTCGATGGTGCCCGGCGGCTTGGACGAGACGTCATAGACCACCCGGTTGATGCCGGGGACCTCGTTGATGATGCGGTTGGCGATGCGGCCGAGCAGCTCGTAGGGGAGCTGCACCCAGTCGGCGGTCATGCCGTCGGTGGACTCCACCGCCCGCAGGCACACGGCATTCTCGTAGGTGCGCTGATCGCCCATCACGCCCACGCTCTTCACCGGCAGCAGCACGGCGAAGCTCTGCCAGATGCGCTCGTAGAGGCCGGCCTCCTTCACCTCCTCCAGGACGATGGCATCCGCCTCGCGCAGAGGCGTCAGCTTGTCGCGCTCCACCGCGCCCAGGCAGCGGATGGCCAGGCCCGGCCCCGGGAAGGGCTGGCGGTTGACCATCTCCTCCGGCATGCCGAGCTCGCGGCCGAGCTCGCGCACCTCGTCCTTGAACAGCTCGCGCAGCGGCTCCACCAGCTCCAGCTTCATGCGCTCCGGCAGGCCGCCCACATTGTGGTGGGACTTGATGGTGGCGCTGGGGCCGCCCTTGGGCGAGACGGACTCGATCACGTCCGGGTAGAGGGTGCCCTGGGCGAGGAAGTCGGCGCCGCCGAGCTTGGCCTGCTCCTCCTCGAACACCTCGATGAAGGTGTTGCCGATGATCTTGCGCTTCTCCTCCGGGTCCTCGACGCCCTCCAGGCGGTCGAGGAACCGGTCGGAGGCGTCCACGTAATGCAGCGGGATCTCGTACCACTCGCGGAACACCCGCTGCACCCGCTCCGCCTCGCCCTTCCGCAGCAGGCCGTTGTTGACGAAGATGCAGGTGAGCTGGTCGCCGACCGCGCGGTGGATGAGCACCGAAGCCACCGCCGAGTCCACCCCGCCGGACAGGGCGGAGATCACCTTGCCCTCCCCCACCTGCTTCCGGATGCGCTCCGCCTCCAGCTCGATGAAGGAGCCCATGGTCCACTGGCCGTGGCAGCCGCACACGCCGCGCACGAAGCTCTCCAGCAGCTCCGCGCCGCGCGGGGTGTGCACCACCTCGGGATGGAACTGCAGGGCGTACAGGTTGCGCTCCGGGTTGCCGATGGCGGCGTAGGGCGAGTTGTCCGTGTGGCCGATGGGGCGGAAGCCTTCCGGGAGCTGCTTGAGGCGGTCGCCGTGGCTCATCCACACCTCGGTGGCCTCGTCGGTGGCGAAGCCGTCCAGGGGACCCATGGCCTCGTCCACGTGGAGCAGGGCGCGCCCGTACTCGCGCTCGGCGGCCTCCTCCACCCGGCCGCCCAGCAGGTGGGTCATGAGCTGCATGCCGTAGCAGATCCCCAGCACCGGCACGCCCAGGTCGAAGACCCCCGCGTCCACCATGGGGGCGTCGGGATCCAGCACGGACTCCGGCCCGCCGGAGAGGATGATCCCCGCCGGGGCGAATTCCCGAACCGCTTCCAGACCCTCGTTGAAGGGATGGATCTCGCAGTAGACCCGGCTCTCGCGCACCCGGCGGGCGATGAGCTGGGTGTACTGGCTGCCGAAGTCCAGGACGAGGATGCGCTCCTGGTGGAGGGTGTCGGTGGTCTCGGTCATGGGCGGAAAGCTCGATATCGTGCAGGCGAGGGGATGTTCGCTCGCTAAAGCGAGCTCCTACGGAAGGGGGCCGAAGCGTAGGGACCCCGCCCCCTGTAGGAGCGACCGTCCCGGTCGCGATAACGGTTTTTCCCGCCGCACCGGCGGGAAAAACCGTGCAATTCCCGAGTCCGGAAAGGTCGCGGCCGGGACAGGAGCTCCCACGGGGCTAGGCACCCCCTCAGTCCGTATGGTAGTTCGGCGATTCCTTGGTGATGGTCACGTCGTGGACGTGGCCCTCGCGGAAGCCGGCGCCCGTGATCTGGATGAACTCCGGCTGGGTCCGCATCTCTTGGATGTCGGCGCAGCCGGTGTAGCCCATGGAGGAGCGCAGGCCGCCCACCAGCTGGCGCAGGACATTGACCATGGGGCCCTTGTAGGGGACCCGGCCCTCCACGCCCTCGGGCACCAGCTTGTTGGCGTCCTCCACCTCGCCCTGGAAGTAGCGGTCCTTGGAGCCCGCCTGCATGGCGCCGATGGATCCCATGCCGCGGTAGGTCTTGTAGGAGCGGCCCTGATAGAGCTCCACCTCCCCGGGGGACTCCTCGGTGCCGGCCAGGAGGCTGCCCACCATGACGGTGTGGGCGCCGGCCGCCACGGCCTTGGCCACGTCGCCGGAGAAGCGGATGCCGCCGTCGGCGATCATGGGCACGTCGGTGCCCTCCAGGGCCTTGGCCACCTCGGCGATGGCGGTGATCTGCGGCACCCCCACCCCGGCCACCACGCGGGTGGTGCAGATGGAGCCCGGGCCGATGCCCACCTTGACGCCGTCGGCGCCGGCCTCCACCAGGGCGCGGGCGGCGTCGCCGGTGGCGATGTTGCCGGCCACCACCTGCACCTGGGGATGCTGCTTCTTCACCCAGGAGACCCACTCCATGACCTTGCTGGAATGGCCGTGGGCGGTGTCCACCACGATCAGGTCCACGCCGGCGGAGACCAGCGCATCCACCCGCTCGCCGGTCTCGGGCGAGGTGCCCACCGCCGCGCCGGCGCGGAGCCGGCCCTGCTCGTCCTTGGCCGCCAGGGGGT
The DNA here is from genome assembly GCF_046545655.1 of Thiohalorhabdus sp. Classification (NCBI taxonomy): domain Bacteria; kingdom Pseudomonadati; phylum Pseudomonadota; class Gammaproteobacteria; order Thiohalorhabdales; family Thiohalorhabdaceae; genus Thiohalorhabdus; species Thiohalorhabdus sp. The sequence goes on from NZ_JBKGZG010000024.1 coordinate 13,253, forward strand.
GCTCGGTGGACTTCTCGATGTCCTTCACGGTGATCATGCCGCGCAGGTGGAACTCGCCGTTGACTACCAGGAGCTTCTCGATGCGATGCTCGTGGAGCAGGCGCTTGGCCTCCTCCAGGGTGGTGCCCTCCTGCACGGTCACCAGGTCCTCGCCGCCGGTCATCAGCTCGGAGACCGGCCGATCCAGGCCGCCCTCGAAGCGCAGGTCGCGGTTGGTGAGGATCCCCACCAGGCGGTCGCCCCGGGTCACCGGGATGCCGGAGATCCGGTGCTCGCGCATGAGCTGCACCGCCTCGTGGAGGGGGGCGTCCGGTCCGATGGTGATGGGGTCCTTGATCACCCCGCTCTCGTACTTCTTGACCTTGTGGACCTCGGCGGCCTGCTCCTCGGCGGTCATGTTGCGGTGGATGATGCCGATGCCGCCCTCCTGGGCGATGGCGATGGCCGCCCGCCCCTCGGTGACCGTGTCCATGGCCGCGGAGACCAGGGGCAGGTTGAGCCGGATCTCGCGGGTCACCGAGGAGCGCAGATCCACGTCGCGGGGCAGGACTTCGGAGTAGGCGGGCAGAAGCAGGACGTCGTCAAAGGTCAGAGCGGTATCGTCGCGGAGCCGCATGGCAGCCTCCATCCAACCGGCGGGTAGAGAGAAACCGGGTATTTTAGCTTCTGGCGGGGCCTCAGGCAATCTGGCCGTCCGGGCGTTTCCCCATGCTACAGTAGGCCTTTTTCCTGACCGCCGGGACCTTCCATGGACGCACCCCCGCACGACGCCGAGACCGGATCCGACCGCCCCGTCTACACCGTCACCCGCCTCAACCACGAGGCCCGCGGCCTGCTGGAGGCGAGCTTCCCTCTGCTGTGGGTGGAGGGCGAGCTGTCCAATGTGGCGCGCCCGGCCAGCGGCCACCTGTACTTCACCCTCAAGGACGAGCAGGCGCAGGTGCGCTGCGCCATGTTCAAGGGCAAGAACCGCCTGCTGCGGTTCCGGCCCGCGGACGGCATGCACGTGCTGGTGCGGGCCCAGATCAGCCTCTACGCGCCGCGCGGCGACTTCCAGCTCATCGTCGAGCACATGGAGGAGGCCGGCGAGGGGGCCCTCCAGCGCGCCTTCGAGGCGCTCAAGCGCAAGCTCTCCGCCGAGGGCCTGTTCGCCGACGAGCGCAAACGGCCCATCCCCGCCCTGCCCCGCCGCGTGGGCGTGATCACCTCCGCCACCGGCGCCGCCATCCGCGACGTGCTCACCACCCTGGCGCGCCGCTTCCCCGCCCTGCCCGTGGTGGTCTACCCCGTGCCGGTGCAGGGCAAGGCGGCCGCCCCGGCCATCGTCGAGGCCCTAAAAACCGCCAACCGCCGCGCCGAGTGCGACGTGCTGCTCCTTACCCGCGGCGGCGGCAGCCTGGAGGACCTGTGGTCCTTCAACGAGCCGGAGGTGGCCCGCGCCATCCGCGCCAGCGAGCTGCCCGTGGTGGTGGGCGTGGGCCACGAGGTGGACTTCACCATCGCCGACCTCGCCGCCGACCTGCGCGCCCCCACCCCCACCGCCGCCGCGGAACGCGTCTCCCCGGACCGCGAGGCCCTGCAAAGACAGCTGCGCACCGACCGCGACCGCCTCACCCGCGCCCTGGAGCGCCGCCTGCGCGACCGCGCCCAGGGCCTCGACCACCTGCGCCGTCGCCTGGTCCACCCGGGCAAGCGCCTGCGCGACCTGCACGAGCGCAACCACACAGCCCGGAAGCAGCTAGCCCGCGCCTTCGGTCTCCGCCAGCGGGAGCGCCGCCGCGACCTGGAGGCCCTCACCGCCCGCCTCCACCGCGCCGGCCCGGCCCGCCGCCTGCCCCGGGACCGGGAGCACCTGAACGACCTCCATGAGCGCCTGGTCCGCGCCGTCACCCACACCGCCCTGCCCGCCCGCCGCCAGCGCCTGCAGTCCCTCGCGCGGGAGCTTGAGGCAGTCAGCCCCCTGGGCACCCTGGCCAGGGGTTACGCCGTGGCCCGCAAGGACGGGCGGATCCTGCGCCGGGCCGAGGAGGCGGAGACCGGCGACGCCGTCAACGTGCAGCTCGCCGAGGGGAGTCTGGATTGCCGGGTGGAGCAGCGCCGCCTGGCCGGGGGTCCGGACGCGGAGGGATGATCCCCCGCTGACCCGCCCGGATGCTCAGCCCTTCCGCGCCTTCCGGGCCTTCTTCTTCCGGACGGATTTGGGCGCCTCCTTGTGGCGCGCGCGGCCCTTGTAGGGGCTCTCCTGCTTGCGGAACTGCAGGCGCAGGGGCACGCCTTCCAGGCGGAAGGCCTTCTGGAAGGCGCGCTCCAGGTAGCGCAGGTAGTTGTCGGGGAGGGTGTTGGTGCGGGAGCCGTGGATGACCACGGTGGGTGGGCGCTTGGCGCCCTGGTGGGCGTAGCGGAGCTTGGGGCGGAAGCCGCCGCGCACCGGCGGGGGATGGGCCTCGGTGGCCTCCTGCAGGATCCGGTTCAGCTCGGCGGTGGGCAGCTCCTTGGTGTAGGAGGCATAGATGGTCTCCGCCGTCTCCAGCAGGTGGCCCACGCCGGTGCCGTAGAGGGCGGAGATGTAGCGCAGGGGGGCGTAGTACAGCGGGGTCACCAGCTTCAGGTCCAGGGTGCGGCGCAGCCGGGTCTTCTGCTCGTCGTCCAGATGGTCCCACTTGTTCACGGCCACCACCACGCCCCGTCCGGCGTCGCGCACCAGCCGGGCCAGGCGGGCGTCCTGGTCGGTGACGCCCTCGTGGGCGTCCACCAGCAGGAAGACCACGTCGGCGGCCTCCAAGGCCTGGATGGCCTTGAGGGTGGAGAACCGCTCCAGCTCCTTTTTGATGCGCGAGCGGCGTCGCACGCCGGCGGTGTCGATGAGCGTGTAGGTGTGGCCCTCGCGCTCCAGCACCGTGTGGATGGCGTCGCGGGTGGTGCCGGGGCGGTCGTAGGTGATCATGCGCGGCTCGCCGAGGAGCGCGTTCACCAGGGTGGACTTGCCCACATTGGGCCGCCCCACCATGGCGATGCGGATGCCCGGAAGCTCTTCTTCCCCCTCCGGGGCGGGCGGCAGGCGCTCCTCCACCAGGTCCACCAGGCGGCCCATGCCCTGGTTGGCGGCGGCGGAGACGGGCAGCGGCGCACCGAGGCCCAGGGCGTAGAAGTCCGCGCTCACGGTGGCGGGATCCAGGTCCTCGCTCTTGTTCACCACCAGCAGCACCGGCACCTGCATCCGGCGCAGCTCCTCGGCGATGGCGGCGTCCTCGGGGTGCAGGCCGAGGCGGCCGTCCACCAGGAAGACCACCAGCTCGGCGTCACGGATGGCCTGCCGGGTCTGCTCGGCGGCCATGAGCTCGATGCCGCCCTCCGCCTCGGTCTCCAGGCCGCCGGTGTCCACCAGCAGGAAGTCCCGCTCCCCGTAGGCGCAGGTGCCGTAGATGCGGTCCCGGGTAACACCCGGGGTGTCGGAGACCAGGGCGTCCCGGCTGCGGGTCAGGCGGTTGAACAGGGTGGACTTGCCGACGTTGGGCCTACCCACGAGGGCGACGATCGGTTTCATGGCCGGCTATCGCAGCCCCAGCCGATTGAGGGTCCCCTGATCGGTGAGCACCAGCAGGTCGTCCCCCTCCAGGGGCAGGGGCGGACTGTTCACCGCGCTGATGCCCACCTCCCGCCGGGCCAGGACCTTACCGCTGTCCCGGTGGTACCAGGTGACCCGTCCGCGGGAGTCCCCCACCACCACGGCGTGCTCGGTCAGCACCGGCGCCGACAGCGACCCCGCGTCCTCGAGGTCCGTCTGGGTCCAGAGGGTGCCGCCGTTGGAGCGGTCCAGGGCCATGACCTTGGCGTCGGCGGTGGTGATGTACAAGGCCTCATCGTCCACCGCCAGATCGTTAAACACGGAGAACTTCCGCTGCCAGAGCTGCTGGCCGCTGCCGGCCTCCAGGGCCACCACGGCGCCGTGGTAGGCGGCCGTGTAGACCGTGCCGTCCCGCACCACGGGGCCGGTGTCCACGTCCACCATGCGCTCCAGCTCCGTGCGCCCGGTGGAGGTGGCAATGCGCTCTCGCCAGCTCGGCCGGCCGTCGCCCGCCTCCAGGGCCACCAGCTCGCCGGTAGAGAAGCCGGTGAAGACCAGCCCGTCCCGGTAAGCGGGGCGGGCCCCGCCGCGGAGGGCGAGGCTGCGGCCCTCCACGTTGTAGGACCAGCGCGTCCCGCCGTCGGCGGCGCGCAGGGCCCAGAGATAATCGTCGGCGGTGCGCAGGAACACCATCCCCGAGGCCACCCGCGGGGCCGTGATGACCTCCGAGGAGACCTGGGCCCGCCAGACCGTTTCCCCGTCCTCGGCGCGCAGCCCCCAGACTTCGCCCTCGTCGGTGCCCACGTACACCCGCTCGTTGTCCTCGCCCAGGGTGGCCCCGCCGGCGACGCGGCCGCCCAGGTCGCGCACCCAGCGGATCCCACCGGATTCGGCATCCACCGCGTAAAGGCGCCCCTCTCGGGTACCGATGAAAGCCAGACCATCCGCCGCAGCCATGCGCGTGGCGGCAAAGGGCCGCACGCTCCAGTCCTTGAACAGGGGCATGGCCCAGGAGCGGTGGGACGTCAGGCTAGGCGGTCCGTCTTCTTCCTGCTCCTGCCCCGATACGGCGGGCGGTGCCAAGGCCAGGGCGATAGCCAGGGCCATCCCGGGAAACAGGTGCACTGCCCTCATCCGGTCTTCCTTTTTTTCTCTTCAGAGGTCCCTGACGCGTCGGGAAGCTGCTCCAGCCGGCTCTGGATGGTCTCCTCCAGGGGGCCAGAGCCCGGCTGCTGGCGGGCCTCGCGGAAGACCCGGGCGGCCGCCTCGTGGTCACCCTGCGCCGCCAGCAGGTCGCCCTTGAGCAGGAAATAGCTGGGCAAAAAGGCCTCCCCATCCAGAGTGGCCAAGGTATCAAGGGCCGCCTGGGGATCCCCCTGGTCCCACTGGATGCGGGCCCGCTCTTCCACGGCGATATGCCGGACCTCGTCGGGCTCACCGTCGGCCTCGGCGAGGGGGGCCAGGGTCGCCAGGGCCTCCTCGCTCTGGCCGTCCTGGTACTCGAGGCGAGCCCGGTATACCCGGCCGAAGGCGGCATAAGGAGTGTCTTCATACTCGGCGATCAGGTCGCCGAGGGCTTGGCGGGCGTCCCCCTCCCGGCCGGCCTGCAGGGCCTCCACGGCCGAGCCGTAGGCCTCCGAGGCAGCGAGAAGCTGGGCGCTCTGGTGCCGGTAGTATCCGTAGCCGGCGCCGGCCCCAACGGCCACGGCGACGGCCAGGGCGAAGAGCCCCCACCGATGACGGTGGGCGAACGCCTTGAGGGCCTCCATGCGGCGCCCTTCCTCGAGATCCAGGTTCTCTTCCAACGCTTCCTCCCGGAGGTGTTTGGTACGGTATCGCCGTTGTCTCAGCGGGCCCGCCGGCAGGCGGCCACCTGCCCCTGCCCCAGGTCGTATCCCTGGAATGGCCACTCCGCGCAAGCGTCCTGCGCCTCGGGGCAGCGGCTGTAGAAGGGGCACTCACCGGCCTGGTCGCGCACGGCCCCGGCGGGGATGCGGCGCTCCCGTTCCCGGTGCCCCCCGGGGATGGCCGCGAGCAGGCCCCGAGTGTAGGGGTGGGCGGGACGCTCGAACAGCCGATCGGTGGGCCCCTCCTCCACCACCCGGCCTCCGTACATGACCACCACGCGGTCGCTCAGGTAGCGCACCACCCGCAGGTCGTGGCTGATGAACAGATAGGCGAGGCCGAAGTCCCGCTGCAGCTCCTTGAGCAGGTTGAGGATCTGCGCCTGGATGGACACGTCCAGGGCCGAGACCGGCTCGTCGCAGACCATCAGGCGCGGCTCCATGACCAGGGCCCGCGCGATGCCGATGCGCTGGCGCTGGCCGCCGGAGAACTGGTGCGGAAACTTGTCCGCGGCGTCTCCGCCGAGCCCACAGCGCTCCAGCACCTTGGCCACGCGCCGGCGCCGCTCGGCGGCGTCGCCCAGGCCGTGGACCTTCAGGCCCTCCTCCACGATCCGGCCCACCCGCATGCGCGGGTTGAGGCTGGCATACGGGTCCTGGAAGACGATCTGCATGTCGCGCCGGGCGCGCTGCAGCCCGGCGCGACGGGCCCGGGTGATGTCCTCGCCCGCGAAGCGGATCACGCCGCCGTCGGGCTCCATGAGCCGCAGGGCCATGCGCGCCAGGGTGGATTTGCCGCAGCCCGACTCCCCCACCAGCCCCACGGTCTCGCCGGGGGCCAGGGTGAGGTGGACGTCGCGCACGGCCCAGAAGGTGGTCCCGCCCCGTCCCCAGGGCCCGCGCTGGGTGAAGGACTTGGACAGGCCTTCCAGCTCCAGGAGCTCCGTCAATGCCAGATCTCCGCGCTGACCTCGTCCGGGAACAGGCAGCGGCTGAGGTGGCCGTGCCAGCCCTCCAGGGTTACGGGCCCGGCCCGGCAGCGCTCCCGCGCCAGCGGGCACCGCTCCGCGAAGCGGCAATATGGAGGCCAGTGGCCCAGCTCGGGAACCCTGCCGGCCAGGGCCGGCAGGGCCCCGTGGGGCTCCTCCTGTCCGGGGATGGCCTCCATGAGCCCGGCGGTATAGGGGTGACGCGGGCTGTTCAGCACCTGCGCGGCGGGGCCGTACTCCACGATCTGGCCGGCGTACATGACGGCGATGTGGTCGGCGATCTCCTCCGCCACCCCGAAGTCGTGGGTGATGAACAAGAGTCCCATGCCCCGGTCCCGCTGCAGGTCGGCCAGAAGCTCCAGGATGTGGGCCTGGATGGTGACGTCCAAGGCGGTGGTGGGCTCGTCGGCGATGAGCAGGTCCGGGTCGCAAGCCAGCGCCATGGCGATCATCACCCGCTGCCGCTGCCCGCCGGAGAGCTCGTCGGGGTACGCCCGCAGGCGCTCGCCGGGATCGGGGATCCCCACCCGCTCCAGGAGGTCCCCGGCGCGGCGCAGGGCCTCCCGCTTGCCCAAGCCGCGATGGACCCGCAAGGGCTCCGCCACCTGCCGGCCCACCCGGAACACCGGGTTCAGGCTGGTCATGGGCTCCTGGAAGATCATGGCCATGGCGTCGGCGCGCAGACGCCGCCAGGTCCGGGCATCCGCCCCCGCCAGGTCCCGGCCCTGGAAGCGGATGTGCCCGCTCCGGACCCGGGCCACCTCCGGAAGCAGACCCATGCAGGCCAGGGCCGTCATGGACTTGCCGCAGCCCGACTCGCCCACCACGCACAGGGTCTCGCCGGCCTTGAGCTCCAGGGAGACCCCGTCCACCGGGATCCGCCGACCGGCCTCGTCCAGGCTGACCGTCAGGTCCTCGAGGGCGAGGACCGGCTCGGCGCCCCGGGCGATCCTAGGTGCCGCGGCGGATGACATGGTCCTCCACCCCTTCCCGGCGAACTGACTCCTGCTCCCCGGAGGCCAGATCGCGCACCAGCACGGTGCCCTCCGCCTGCTCCTGCTCGCCCAGGACCAGGGCCAGGCGCGCCCCGGAGCGGTCCGCCTTCTTCAGCTGGCTCTTCAGGCTGCCGCCGCCGCAGTGGTACCAGGCGGAGACGTCCCGGTCGCGCAGTGATTCCGCCAGCGCCATGGCGTCGGGCTCCACCGCGGCGTCCAGGGGGGCGATGAAGACCGCCGGGTGGCTTTCCGGCACGCGCTCCGGCGCCACCAGCGCCAGCAGGCGCTCGATGCCGAGGGCGAAGCCCACCGCGGGGGTGGCGGGGCCGCCGATCTCCTCCACCAGGCCGTCGTAGCGGCCGCCGGCCACCACCGTGGCCTGGGAGCCCAGCTGATCGCTGGTCCACTCGTAGACGGTGTCGGTGTAGTAATCGAGGCCCCGCACCAGGCGCGGGTTGAGCTCGTAGGGCACCCCCGCCGCGTCCAGCAGCGCGCGGAGCCGGTCGAAGTGGGCCCGGCTCTCTTCCCCCAGGAAATCCGTGATCTCGGGGGCCCCGGCCACTGCCTCCTGGCAGGTGGGCACCTTGCAGTCCAGCACCCGCATGGGGCTGCGCTGGATGCGCTCCTGGCAGGTCTCGCACAGGCTGCCCCGGCGCGCCTCCAGGAAATCCACCAGCTCCTCCCGGTAGACCCGCCGATCCGCCGGCTTGCCCAGGGAGTTGAGATGGAGGGTCAGCCCCTCCACCCCCAGGCCCTGGAGGAGCCGCCGGGCCATGAGGATCTGCTCCACGTCCAGGTCCGGCGTGGCCGGGCCGAAGGCCTCCACCCCCACCTGATGGAACTGCCGGTAGCGGCCCTTCTGCGGCCGCTCGTGGCGGAACATGGGGCCCAGATAGTAGAGCCGGTGGGTCTGGCCGCGGAACATCCCGTTGGTGATGCCGGCACGCACGCAGCCGGCGGTGCCTTCCGGCCGCAGGGCCAGGATGTCGCCGCCGGTGTCCTCGAAGGTGTACATCTCCTTCTCGACGATGTCCGTGTCCTCGCCGATGGAGCGGGCGAACAGCTCCAGCCGCTCCACGTGGGGGAAGCGAATCTCCCGGTAGCCGTAGGCCTCCAGGACGCGCCGGGCCTCGGCTTCCAGGTGCTGCCAGGCGGCGGCTTCGTCCGGAAGGATGTCGTTCATCCCCCGGACCGGGCGGATCTTTTCGGCCACTAGGCGCTGCCCTCCACGGGCGATGCGGAGGCGCCGTCCTCGCCCTCGTCTTCCTGGCGCTGCTTGGCCACGTAATCGCGCACCGAGCGCTCCACCCGGTCCACCAGGGTCTCGTTGTCCACCTTGTAGCTGGGCTCGCCGTCGATGTAGACCAGGTTCTTGCCGCCCCCGGTGACGCCCACATCCGCCTCCTTGGCCTCGCCCACGCCGTTCACCACGCAGCCGATGATGGAGACGTTGAGGTTCTCGTTGACGTCCTCCAGCCGGGCCTCCAGCTCGTTGACGGTGTCGATGACGTTGAACTCCTGCCGCGAGCAGCTCGGGCAGGCGATGATGTTCACGCCGCGGTGGCGGAGGTGCAGGCTCTTGAGGATGTCGAAGCCCACCTTCACCTCCTCCACCGGATCGGCGGCCAGGGACACCCGCAGGGTGTCGCCGATGCCGTCCGCGAGGAGCATGCCCAGGCCCACCGAGGACCGCACCGTGCCCATGCGCAGGCTGCCGGCCTCGGTGATGCCCAGATGGAAGGGGTAGTCCACCTGCGTGGCGAGCTTACGGTAGGCCTCCACGGCCAGGAACACGTCCGAGGCCTTGAGGCTGATCTTGGTGTCGTGGAAGCCATGGCTCTCCAGGATCTCCAGGTGGCGCAGAGCGGACTCCGCCATGGCGTCGGCGTTGGGCTCGCTGTACTTCTCCAGCAGGTGCTTCTCCAGGGAGCCCGCGTTAACGCCCACCCGGATGGGAATGCCGTTGTGCTTGGCCGCGTCCACCACGGCGGCCACCCGGTCCCGCTTGCCGATGTTGCCGGGGTTGATGCGCAGGCAGTCCACCCCCATATCGGCCACCTTGAGGGCAATGCGGTAGTCGTAATGGATGTCCGCGATGAGGGGGACATCGGGGACGCGGGCGCGGATCTTGGCGAAGGCCTCGGCGGCGTCCTTGTCGGGCACGGAGACCCGCACGATGTCGGCGCCGGCGGCCGCCACCTGCTCGATCTGGCCCACCGTGGCCTCCACGTCGCAGGTGTTGGTGTTGGTCATGGTCTGCACCGCGATAGGCGCGTCGCCGCCGATGGGCACGGAGCCCACGTGGATCTGCCGCGTCTTCCTGCGATGAATCCCCCACATACCCATACGCTCCCTCTCCGGACCGAACGTCCGGAGCTGTTTATGCACCATGAACCCGGAATTCCGGTATCGACCGATTGGATGGCCTTCCAGCAGCCCCCGCTACTCTTCCGGAGCGGCGAAAGTCCGGGCGTCGGACCCGTCGCCCCCGGTTTCCGGCCCACCCCGGCCGCCGTTTCCGGCGCCGTCATCGGCCTCTCCCAAGGTCGGGGGCGGCACCACCTGGGATTCCGGAATGGTAGGCGAGGAGGCGTCCACCTTGGTGGTCACCACTTGTCCGGACCTACCCAAAGGCTCCAGGGGCTCGCCGTCGAAGTACAGCTGTACCCCTGCCGCATTACCCACCTTTACCCGGAAGGGCGCCTTCCCGTACAGACGCAGGGTTTCGTCGCCCTCCACCATGCGCCGCAGCAGCAGGTTATCCTCGGCGTCCTTGATCTCCATCCAGCTTTCTACCCAAGTGCGGACCCGCAGCCGCTGCATGTCCTGCGGAAGCCGCGGTGAATCCGGCTCCTCCATGTCCAGGCGGCGGAAGCGCGGTTCCTCGCTGCCTGAACCAGCCTCCGCGGAGTCCGAGGCATCCGGCGATTCGGGGATGGAATCCAGCTCCGCCGCCTCGGCTGACCCTTGATCCTCCAGGCTGGAGGGACCGGAATTCTCCTTGTCCAGCACCTGCTGCAGCTCCTCCTCCGGGGGGGGTGCGGCATCCGACTCTTGCTCGGCCATGGCCTGGCCCTCCCCGGCGGACGCCTCTTCCTCGGCATTCTCGCCTGGGTTTTCCGCCCCCTCAGGCTCGGAGGAAGCATCTTCGGTTCCGGCCGTCTCTCCTTCGGTACGGCCGGAGTCCATGACCTCGGCGGGGTCCATGCCGTCCCCCACGAACCAGAAGGTGGTGCCCCCAACCAGCAGAAGAAGCAGTAAGCTCACGGAGACCACCCGCCCGGGGTGCTCGATCATGGGCCGCTCGGGCTCCGGGATGATCGGCGTGTCGTTTTCCGCCCTAGGCGCATCCCCGCCCGACTGACGGGCCTCAAAGGCCTGAATCACCGAGTCAGGCGACAGGCCCACAATGGCAGCGTAACTGCGAAGGTAGCCGCGGATATAGGCCGCCCCCGGTAGGCGGCTGAAGTCCTCCGACTCCAGGGCCTGGATATGCTCCACGGTGAGGCGGAGCTCCTCGGCCATGTTGGCCTGGGTCCACCCTGCCGCCTCCCGGGCCCGGCGGAGCTGCTCGCCGAACCCCGAAGCTTCGTTCTCCGTCTCCTCGCTTACCATTCCCCCCTCCTTGCCCCTTTTTTAGCGCGCCCGGGCCCGGTCGCCCATGCGTTCGAGGCGGGTGCGCGCCTTCTCGGCCACGCCGCTATCCGGCGCGACCTCCAGCACCCGCCTCAAATGATCTGCGGCCCGCTCCTCGTCGCCCAGTTCCCGGGCCAGCTCGGCGGCAAGCAAGTGCCCACGGGGATGCTCGGGCCGCCGTTCCAGGAGCTCCTCCGCCTCGTCCTGGGCTTGGTCCAGATCCCCCTGGTCCCGAAGCAGCCGCACCAGGGCCAGCCGGGCGGCCGGGTAGTCGGCCCGCAAGCGCAGGGCCGTGCGCAGCATCTCCTCGGCCCGGTCGGACTCCCCTTCCTCACGGGCCAGCCAGCCGAGATTGTAGTACGCCTTTTCCGGCGTGGAATACATTGGGTCCTGCAGCGCCGCCTCGAACTGCTCCTTCGCTCGTTCGTAGGATCCCAGGCCAGCCAGGAAGGCGCCGTAGTTGTTGCGGACCTGAGGGTCGTCGGGGTCCAGGGCGACGGCCTCTTCGAAGGCCTCCTCGGCCTTGTCGTCGAATCCGAGGTTTTGGTAAGTCAACGCAAGGGCGTTGTGAATACGGGCGTCATCGTCGTTCAGGGAGCGGGCATCCTTGAGCTTGCGCAGGGCATCGCGAGGCCGTCCATCCCGCAGGTAGGCCATGCCCAGCTCCAGGTAGATCTCACTGCGGGTGCGCTCCCCCTCCGGCCCCGCCCCCTCCCCGGAGGAGGTGGTGGCGCAACCGGAAAGCAGCAGGGCGACCAGGGCGACGGCCGTGGAGCCTAGGGCGGCACGCCTGGCGAGCTGAATCAATTCACACCCCCTCGGTACCCACGGAAACGTCTCCGGCGTCGCGATTCCGGCCCTGGAGCTGGCCGCAGGCGGCATCGATGTCATCGCCGCGGGGGGTGCGGGTCACCGCCACCATTCCCCGCTCGAGCAGGATGTCCCGGAAGCGGTCGATGGCCTCCTGGGAGGAGCGCTGGAACTCCGCCTGGGGAAAGGGATTGAAGGGGATCAGGTTCACCTTGGCGGGGATCCCGTCGAGCAGGCCCACCAGCCGGCGGGCCTCCGCGGGGGAGTCGTTGACGCCGTCGAGCATGACGTATTCGAAGGTGATCCGCCGCCCCCGGGGCAGCGGATAGTCCCGGCAGGCCCGGAGCAGGCGCTCCAGGGGATAGGTACGGTTGATGGGAACGATCCGGTCCCGCACCTCGTCGGTGACGGCGTGCAGGGAGATGGCCAGGTTCACCGGCGTGTCGCGGCCGAGCTCCGCGATCTTGGGCACCACCCCCACCGTGGACACCGTGATGCGCCGGCGGCTCAGGCCGTAGGCGCAATCGTCCATGAGCAGATGGATGGCACGCAGCACCGCGTCGTAGTTGAGCAGCGGTTCGCCCATGCCCATGAACACAATGTTGGTGAGCCGATCGCCCACCACCGACTGGGCATGGCGCACCTGGCTAACGATCTCCCCCGCGGCCAGGTTCCGCTGGAAGCCGCCGTATCCCGTCGCGCAGAACTTGCAGTCCAGCGGGCAGCCGGCCTGGGAGGAAATGCACAGGGTGCCCCGATCCTCCTCCGGGATGAACACGGTCTCCACCGCGTTGCCGTCCTCCAGGCCCAGCAGCCATTTGATGGTGCCGTCGGCCGAGCGCTGCTCGGACAGGACCTCCGGCTCCAGCACCCGGGCCTGCTCACCCAGCCGGGCGCGCAGGGCCTTGCCGAGGTCGGTCATGGCCTCGAAGTCGGAGACGCCCCGCTGGTGGAGCCACTGCATCACCTGCCGGGCCCGGAAGCGCTTCTCCCCCATCTCGGCGAAGAAGGCCTCCAGCCCGGCGCGGTCCAGGCCGACGAGGTTCACCGGGCCGCCGGTGGGCGGCCGCCGGGAACGGCCCTGCTGGACGGTCTCGGTGGCGGTCATGCGTCGCGGTCGAACACTTCCAGGTGGTTGAAGAAAAAGGCCACTTCCTGGGCCGCCGTCTCGGGGCTGTCGGAGCCGTGCACCGCGTTGGCGTCGATGCTGGTGGCGTAGTCCGCCCGGATGGTGCCGGCGTCCGCTTCCTTGGGGTTGGTGGCGCCCATCAGCTCGCGGTTCTTGGCGATGGCGTTGTCGCCCTCCAGTACGGAGACCACCACCGGGCCGGAGACCATGAACTCCACCAGGTCGTTGTAGAAGGGCTTGTCGGCATGGACGGCGTAGAAGGCCTTGGCCTGCTCGGTGGTCAGGCGGACCATCTTCATGGCCTTCACGCGCAGGCCGTTGCGCTCGAAACGGGAGAGGATCTCCCCGATCACGTTCTTGCCCACAGCGTCCGGCTTGATGATGGAAAGGGTCTGCTCGGTGGCCATGCCTTCTCCCGTCGGGTTTTTCGGTTGCATCAACTGGGTATTCGGTGAAGGCGCCAAGCCTATCACTGGCACGGGGGGCGGGCAATTCGGAGGCCCGGCAGGGTCAGCCCGGCACCACCAGCGTCTCCTCCTCCACCCGTTCCGGCACGCACTCCACGAGCTCCCCGGGCTCGGCCCGACCCGCCGGCAGTCGCACCGGCAGGTAGGTGGCCGCCCGCCCGCGCACCCAGCCCGGATGGTGGCGGTCGGGCTCCTCCACCAGCACCCGCTGGCGCCGCCCCACAGCCCGCTGTAGCACCCGTTGCCGGATTTCCGTGCCCAGCTCGCGCATGCGCGCCGCCCGCGCCTTGCGCTCCGGCGCCGGCACCTGCTTGGCCTCCGGGATGCGCCCCCCGGGGGTCTCCGGGCGCGGCGAGAAAGGGAAGACGTGCGGATAGGCGATCTCCAGCTCCTCCACCAGGGCCAGGGCGTTGTCGAAGGCGGCCTCGGTCTCGGTGGGGAAGCCCACCAGCACGTCGGCGGACAGCACAAGATCCGGCGCCGCCTTGCGCAGGGCGGCCATGCGCTCGCGCACCAGCTCGGGGCCGTAGCGGCGCTTCATCTGCTTGAGCACCTTGCCGTCGCCGTGCTGCAGGGACAGATGCACGTGCGGGCAGAGCTTGGGCTCGTCGCGAAACAGGTCGATCAGCTCGTCGGTGATGTGGCTGGGGTCCAGAGAGGACAGCCGCAGGCGGAAGTCGCCCTCCCTTTCTGCGACGGCGGCAAGCAGCCCGGCCAGGTCCGCGCCGTCCGCCAGATCGGCGCCGTAGGAGCCCACGTCCACGCCGGTGACCACGAACTCGCGGGTGCCTACCTGCGCCCAGCGGTCCACCTGGCGCACCACGTGGCGCACCGGCACCGAGCGGCTGCCGCCGCGCACGCTGGAGATGATGCAGAAGGTGCAGGACTGGTCGCAGCCCTGCTGCACCTGCAGGAAGCCCCGGGTGCGCGACTCGAAGCGGGTCAGCAGGCCCTCGGGCACGGCGCTGGCGGCGTCCGGGTCGCCCACCATCACCTGCGGCAGCTCGCCCGCCTCCAGGTCGGGGATGAGGCCGTGGACGTCCACCTTCTCGCCGTTGCCGAGCACCAGGTCCACGCCGGGGATGGCCGCCACCGCCTGGGGATCGCGCTGGGCGTAGCAGCCCGCCACCACCATGAAGGCGTCCGGGCTGCGGCGCAGGGCGCGGCGCACCAGCTGGCGGGCCTGGCGGTCCGCCTCGCGGGTGACCGTGCAGGTGTTCACCAGGTAGAGATCGGCCTCCGCCTCGAAGGGCACCAGCTCGTAGTCGGCGCCCTGCAGGGCCTGGCGGATGGCCTCGGTCTCGAACTGGTTGACCTTGCAGCCCATGGTGGAGGTGGCCACCCGGCGCACCCGTCCGGCGGGGCGGGACTCCGCCCCGGCCGCCGCATCCCCCGCGGACGGGCGCACGAAGGTCAGGGGGGCGCTTTCGCCGCTCACGCCGCCGCCTCCGCGATCCAGCCGCCCCCGAGCACCTCGTCGCCGCTGTAGAAGGCGGCCACCTGACCCGGGGTGACGGCGCGCACGGGCTCGGCGAAGGTCACCCGCGCCCGGTCTCCCGCCAGGGGCTCCACGCGGGCGGCCACCGGCTTGCCGGCGTAGCGGACCTTCACTTCTGCCTCCCGGCCCCCTTCGGGCAGGGGGTCGCCGAACCAGTTCAGCCCCTCCACCTCCATGGCGGCGTGGAAGATCTCATCGGCCTCCCCCACCACCACGCGGTTGGCGGCCGTGTCCACCGCCACCACGTACATGGGTCGTCCCGCGGCGAGGTGTAGGCCGCGGCGCTGACCCACGGTGTAGTAGGCGGCGCCCCGGTGCTCGCCGAGCACGTTGCCGGCGCGGTCGACGATCTCCCCCGGCTCCAGGCCCGGCCCGGCGCCCCGGCTGGCCACGAACTCGGCGGCGGAGCGCGATACGAAGCAGATGTCCTGGCTCTCCGGCTTGTCGGCGGTGACCAGCTCGTAGCGGGCGGCGAGCTCGCGCACCTGGTGCTTGTCATAGCCGCCCACCGGGAACAGGATGGAATCCAGCTCGGCGGCCGGGGTCACGGCGAGGAAGTAGGACTGGTCCTTGTCGCCGTCCCGTCCCGTGCGCAGCCGGGAGCGCTCACCGTCCCGCTCGATGCGGGCGTAGTGGCCGGTGGCCAGGTAGTCGGCCCCCAAGTCGCGCACCTGCTGGAGGAGGCGGTCGAACTTGATGAACTGGTTGCAGCGCGCGCACGGATTGGGCGTGCGGCCCGCCAGGTACTCGTCCACGAAGTTGTCCACCACCTTCTCGCGGAAGGGCTCGGCGTAGTTGAGGACGTAGAAGGGGATGCCCAGGCGGTCCGCCACCCGGCGGGCATCGTCGGCGTCGTCCACGCTGCAGCAGCCGCCCTCGTTGCCGGGGCCGTCCCACAGGCGCATGGTGACCCCGATAACATCGAAGCCCTGCTCCTGGAGCAGGGCCGCGGTTACCGAGGAATCCACTCCGCCGGACATGGCCACCACCACGCGGGATGGTGCGCCCGCAGTGCTCAAGATCGCCTCCTTAACTTCTTACTGCTCGTTCTGCGCCGCCTCGTCGATCCAGGAGAGCTGGATGGCCTGGAGCTCCTGGTCGTCCACCCGGTTGGGGTCGTCGTCAAAGCCCTCCAGCTGAGTGACCAGATCCCGCAGTTCCTCGTAAGTGATGTACTGCGGATCCACATCGGGCTGGGTCTCGGCCAGCTCCACGGCGATGTCCTGCGTATCGGTCCATTTCATGGCGCGCTCCTTTCCCGACGAGGGCGGACCCCGGGCCCTCAGCCGACGCTGAAGCTCTCCCCGCAGCCGCACTCGGCGGTCACGTTGGGATTGTTGAAGCGGAACATGGACTGCAGGCCCTCGCTCACGTAGTCCATCTCGGTGCCCTCGATCAGGGACATCACCTCCGGATCCACGAAGACCTTGGCGCCGTGGGCCTCGTAGACCAGGTCCTCCGCCTTGGGCTCGTCCACGTACTCCAGATTGTACATGTAGCCGGAGCAGCCGCTTTTGCGGACACCGACCCGGATGCCGACCCCGCTGCCGCGCTTGGCGAGCTGGTTCCGGATCTGGTCGGCGGCACGCTCGGTTATCGTCAGGGACGCGGTCATGGAGCTTCTCCGTCCGATTGGGTTGGGTGGCTCGCGGAGGCCGACTTTCGGCCCCCTGCCTATCAGGATTTGGGGCTTGTGCCCCGCTTGGTCAAGCGCCGCTCGCCATCCGCCCTCAGGCGGGATGGGTGGTCCGTTCCTGGAGGCGCCGCACCAGGGGCACCAGGGCCCCCAGGAGCTCCTCCACTTCGGCTTGGCTGGTGGTCCAGCCCATGCTGACCCGGAGCGAGCTGCGCGCCCGCTCCGGCGGTATGTCCATGGCCAACAGCACCGGCGAAGGCTCCAGGCTGCCGCTGGCGCAGGCGGAGCCGCTGGAGACAGCGAACCCCGCCAGGTCGAGGTTCATGAGCAGGGTCTCCGCCTCCACCCCCGGGAAGAGGAGACAACTGGTGTTGGGCAGGCGTTCCGCCGCCTCCGACACCACCTCCACGGCGACGCCGGACGCGCGCAGGTCCGCCTCCAGGCGGTCCCGCAGGCCCCCGACGCGCCCCGGGAAGCCCGCCAGCCGCTCCCGGGCGAGCTCGGCGGCCTTGCCAAACCCGGCGATCCCCGCCAGGTTCTCGGTGCCGGCGCGGCGCTCCCGCTCGTGCCCCCCGCCGTGCAGGAGGGGATCGAGGGGCAGCCGGCGGGCATCCCGCACCAGGGCGCCCACCCCAGGCGGGCCGCCGATCTTGTGCGCCGACAGGCTCATGGCGGCGGCCCCGGAGCCGGCGAAGTCCAGCGGCACCTTGCCGGCGGCCTGCACGGCGTCCGTGTGCAGGGGCACGCCGTGCTCCGCGCACACCGCCGCCAGCTCCGCGATGGGCTGGAGGGTGCCGGTCTCGTTGTTGGCCCACATCACCGACACCAGCCCCACCGGCCGGTTCGCTTCCAGGGCCCCCCGCAAGGCCTCGGGGGTGACGCGGCCGGCCCCGTCCACCGGGACCTCGGCCACCGGCTGGCCCCGCTCCCGGAGGTAGCGGGCGGTCTCCAGCACGGAAGGATGCTCCGTGGCCCCCACCAGCAAGGTGCGCGCGCCCCCCTCCCGGGCGGCGAAGCCCTTGAGAACCGCGTTGTTGGCCTCGGTGGCGCCGCCGGTGAAGGTCACCTCCCGAGGGGCGCAACCGGCCAGCGCGGCCACCCGCTCCCGGGCGTCCTCCAGGCGGGCGCGGGCCCGGCGCCCCCAGGCGTGCACGGAGGAGGGGTTGCCCCACCCCGCGGCGAGGCCGTCGGCCACCGCCTCCCGGACCGCGGGGTCGGGGGGAGTGGTGGCGTTGTGATCGAGGTAGGCCGTCACCTCAACTCCGCGCCTGGGCCTTGATGTGGGTCCCGGCGGGGCCCTCCACCACGCTGGTCCGGCCCTTGTTCTCCTCCACCAGCTGGTCCAGGGTCACGGCCACCAGGAAGTCGTAGATGTGGTCGCCCAGCCGCATCCACAGCCAGTGGGTCAGGCAGTGCTCCGACCCCTTGCACATCTTGCCCTCGTTGCCGCCGCACTGGGTAGCCGAGATGGGCTCGTCCACGGCCAGGATGATGTCGGAGACGGTGGTCTCGTTCATGGGCCGTGCCAGCAGGTAGCCGCCGCCGGGTCCCCGGACACTCTCCACCAGGCCGGTACGGCGCAGACGGCCGAACAGCTGCTCCAGGTAGGACAGGGAGATCATCTGCCGTTCGGCGATGTCGGCGAGGGCCACGGGGCCGTCCTGGCCGTGCAGGGCCAGGTCCACCATGGCCGTTACCGCGTAGCGCCCCTTGGTCGTCAGTCGCACAATCCACTCCTTACAGGCTGTTGCGCCTTGTTGGTCGCCCGGCTAGCGGTCTTCCTGGTCCCGGGCGGTGTCCATTGCCGAGGCCGGTTCGCTCGCCTCGCCCCCCGCATGTTCCTCCCCCTCCCCCACAGGACAGCTCCAGCCCTCGCTGTCCGCGGGCACGGGGGCGCGATGATCGTGCTCCAGGGATTCCAGCCGGCGCTCCACGGCGTGGACGTGCTCGGAGATGCATTCCACGGCCTTGGCCACCGGGTCCGGCATGTGCTCCTTCTGCCCGTAGGGGTCGAAGCCCTCGCCGGTGCGGGCGCCGTCCTTGTTCACCACCCGCCCGGGAACCCCCACCACCACGGCGTTCTCCGGCACGTCCTTGATGACCACGGCGTTGGAGCCGATGCGGCTGCAGCTCCCCACCTCGATGGGGCCGAGGATCTTGGCGCCGGCGCCCACCACCACCTGATCGCCGAGGGTGGGGTGGCGCCGCTCCCGTTTCCAGGTGGTGCCGCCCAGGGTGACGCCGTGGTAGAGGGTGACATCGTCCCCCACCTTGGCGGTCTCGCCGATCACCACGCCCATGCCGTGGTCGATGAAGAAACGGCGGCCGATCTCGGCCCCCGGATGGATCTCGATGCCGGTCAAAAAGCGGGCGAAATGGGACAGGGCCCGCGCCAGCCAGCGCCACCGCCGGTGCCACAGCCGATGGGCCACCCGGTAGATCAGCACCGCGTGCACGCCGGGATAGGTGGTAAGCACCTCCCACCGGGTCCGGGCGGCCGGATCCCGCTCGAAGACGATGTCTGTGTGCTCCCGGAGGGCCCGGGAAAGGGACTGAACCATGGTCGCCGCTAATACCTGCTCGGTTATTGGGGTTTTTTACTAAGACCAAGTAAGCGTGTCAAGAATCCCGACCGTTTTCCTCGGAAGAAGCTCCCGCCTTCTCCCGGGGCCGATGGCCGTGGATTCGCTTCTCGATGGCGCTCAGGAAGCCGCGGAAGAAATGCACCTCGCTCTCCGTGGGGCGAGCACGCAGCAGGAGGCGACGCATGCGCCGGTCCGTGCGCTTGGGGCTCTGCGGATTGACGAAGCCAACGTCCCGCACCACCCGCTCCAGGTGCTCGAACAGGCCGGCAAGCACCTGGCCTCCGGCGGGCAGGTGCTCCGGTTCGGACACCGCCTCGTCCCCGGCGTTCGCCGCCAGGCGGGCCTCGTAGGCCAGGATCTGCACCGCCTGGGCGAGATTCAGGCTGCTGTACTCGCCGGCGGTGGGGATGTGGACCAGGCGGTCGCAGCGGTCCAGCTCGGCGTTGGTTAGCCCGCTGCGCTCGCGGCCGAACACCAGGGCCCCCCGCCGCCCTGCCCGCGCCTGGCCCAGGAGCTCGTCCATGGCCGTGCGCGCCGTGCGAACGGGGATGCTGAGCTCCCGCCCGCGGGCGGTGGTCCCCGCCACCCAGCCCACATCCGCCAGGGCCGCCCCCAGATCCGAATGGACGGTGGCGGCGGCCAGCAGGTCGTCGGCCCCCGAGGCCCGGGCCGTAGCCTCGGCGTCGGGGAAGCGCGCCGGGCGAACCAAGCGCAGATCCCCCAGCCCCATGTTCTTCATGGCCCGCGCCGCGGCGCCGATGTTGCCCGGGTGGCTGGGCTCCACCAAGACGATGGCCACCTTGTCCAAGCACATCCTGCTATCCTCTTACGCTTCCCCGCATTCCCCCGCCGCGCGTTGCATGGCGGGATGAGGGGAGGTTACCGTTAGCCGCCCGTTCCGCAGCCGAGGGGACTCCCATGCATCCCATGCTGACTACTGCCGTCCGCGCCGCCCGCTCCGCCGGGGACCTGATCGTGCGCGCCTTCGACCGCCTCGACGAGCTGACCGTCGACACCAAGGGTCCCCACGATTTCGTCACCCAGGTGGACCGGGCCGCGGAGGAGACCATCGTCAACGCCCTGCACAAGGCCTATCCCGACCACGCCATCCTCGGCGAGGAGGGCGGCGTCCACCGGGAGGGCTCCCGCTACCGCTGGATCATCGACCCCTTGGACGGTACCACCAACTTCCTCCAGGGCCTGCCGCACTTCGCGGTATCCATCGCCCTGGAGGAGGACGGCAAGCTGGACCAGGCCGTCATCTACGACCCGGTGAAGAACGATCTGTTCGTGGCCACCCGGGGCGGGGGCGCCCAGCTGAACGAGCGCCGCATCCGCATGCCCGAGCGCAAGGGGCTGGACGGCGCCGTGCTGGCCACGGGCTTCCCCTTCAAGTACCCGGAGCTGATCGAGGCCTACCTGGACACCTTCCGCGCCTATGTCCGACACACCAGCGGAATCCGGCGCTGGGGCTCGGCGGCCCTGGACCTTGCCTACACCGCCTGTGGGCGCTACGACGGCTACTGGGAGTTCAAGCTCAACCCGTGGGACATGGCGGCGGGCGCCCTGATCGTCCGCGAGGCGGGGGGCATCGTAACGGACTTCGACGGCGGCGACGACTTCTTCACCAGCGGCAACGTCCTCGCCGCGTCTCCCCGTGTCCACCGCGCCATGCTGGCCGACCTGAAGAGCCACGTGCCCGCCGACCAGCGCCGCTAGGCGACCCCTCCCCCGCACCCTGTCCTTGAAACGCGGCGATTGAACCCTCAGCGTCGGGTACGGATCGAATTAATAGGTTGTCCGATGATCCATACACCTACTCGATGGGGGTAACCAATGGACGTGCAGCGCTCCAGCGAAGGACACGGCGACTACATCCTCACCTTCGATAAAAACGAGGTCGAAGACCTCTCGGATCCAGTGATGGGCAAGGCGGCGCAGATGTCGCGCTCCATCCTCGACCTGGGCTACCTGCTGCGGGAGGCGAAATTCGGGATGCGCGACAACTTCCGCCAGCCCCCGCACGCCTTCGACGAGCACGCACCCAAACAGCCGAGCGTGGAGGACTGAGCCATGCGCATCGCCAACCAGGGTAGGGAACAGGTCCAGATCGCCGTGCATCCCGAGGAGGCCCGCCTCCTGCTGAGTGAGCTCAAGGACCACGCCGAGCTGATGGACGGCGAGGCCGACGATCTCATCGAGGCCCTCGAGCAGGCGGGGGTGGAGCCCTACGACTACCCGCAGCACTACCGCCTGGAGTTCCCACAGAACTGGCACAAGATCCGCCGGGCTTCCCCGGAGGAGATCACGCTGACCCGCCAGGAGGTGGTGGGGATGTAGCCCTTCCTGCCGTCGCCGACAGACCCGGGGCCCCGCTCCGGGTTTCTTTTGCCGGCGCGCGGCATGGGGTGCACCCCGACTCCCTCCCATCCGCCGGCTGGGATAGGGTGAACGGGGCTTCCGTGATCCAGCCCCGAACCGCCAAGGAGGCAGCGGCATGAACGGAGACACCGGCAAGAACCATTCCCGTCTGGACAAGATGATCCAGGAGCACCGCAACGACCCCTATTTCATGCGGGCCAAGTACAGCCAGCCCGCCGTCTGCAGGGAGTGCGGCGTGGTGTTCGACGGCGGCATCTTCCAGTGGATGAAGAACCCGCCGGAGGAGGCCGAGCTCATGATCTGCCCGGCCTGCTCCCGGATCAAGGAGGACTACACGGGGGGAATGGTCACCCTGGAGGGGGACTACCTGCGGGAGCACTGGGAGGACATCCGGAACCTCATCGAGAACGTGGAGAAGCGCGAGGCGGGCCGGCGCCCCCTGGAACGGATCATGGAGATTCGAAAAGAGGATGACGGTTCCGTTATAATCCGGACCACGTACGAGCATCTGGCGCGCGGCATCGCCGACGCCATCCATCGGGCGCACAAGGGGGATCTGGACATCAAGTATCCGAGCGAAGACAAATACGTCCTGGCCCATTGGCGGCGGGACCGATGACCCGGGCGGCCCGGTTCCGGCTCCCGGCCCTCACCCTGGTCGCCCTGGGCATGGCCCTGCCCTTGGCCCCAGGCGCTGCGGCCCAGGATCGCCAGCAGGAG
>NZ_JBKGZG010000025.1:0-34386 GCF_046545655.1 Thiohalorhabdus sp.
GGAGCCGAGCACGGCGTAGCGTAGGGCGCCCCCGAGCGGGGAGGGGGCTAGGTCCTCGTCGCCCGGGAGGAGGTCCTCGAGGGTGCGCTCGACGCGCCCGCGCCGGTCCTCGATAAAGCTGCGCAGGAGGGGCTCCACGGGGCCTACTCGCCGTCGCTTTCGGGAGGCTCGGCGCCGTCCCCGAAGGGGGCGAGGTGCTCGCTTTCCTCGGTGTCGCCCACGAGCTTGTAGACCGTCTGCTCCGCCTCCTGGAGCCGTTTCTCGCACTGGCGGGAGAGGTGGATGCCCCGCTCGAAGTCGGCGAGATCCTGCTCCAGCCCCTGCTCGCCGGATTCCAGGCGCTCCACCAGGGTCTCCAGCTCGGCGAGGGCCTGCTCGAAGGACAGCTCCTGGTCCTGTTCGCCGTTGGTGTCCGGAGTCGGTTCGGATGGTTCGGTCAAGGTCGGATTGCGGGGTTGCGTTGGGAAGGGGTGACACGCCCGGCCGGGCGATGGCCGCTAAGTTACCCCAGCTCCCCGGGAGGGTCAATTTCCCGCCCGGACGCGCGGCCCGCCGCCCCGGCGGGTGCGGGGTGCAGGCGCAGGAAGTATTCCCGGTTGCCGGACTCGCCCGCCAGGGGCACCTCGAAGGCGTCGCCGGAACGGAGCCCGGCGCCCTCCGCCTGCGCCCGCACCCGTTCCAGGGCCGCCTCGCGCAGCCGCCGGTCCCGGACCACGCCGCCGCGTCCCACCTTGCCCCGGCCCACCTCGAACTGGGGCTTCACCAGCACCGCCACCACCGCGTCTTCCGTGACCAGTCGCCGCAGCACGGGCAGCACGCCGCCCAGGGACAGGAAGCTCAGATCCGCCACCAGCCAGGGGAAGGGCGCGCCGAGCAGTCCGGGGTCGGCGCTGCGGATGTCCGTGCCCTCCAGGCCGCGCACCCGAGGATCGTCCCGCAGGCGGGCATGGAGCTGATCCGTGCCCACGTCCACGGTCACCACCTCGCGGGCCCCGCGCTGCAGGAGCAGGTCGGTGAACCCGCCGGTGGAGGCCCCCACGTCCAGGGCGCGGGCGCCGGCCGGGTCGAGGCTGAAGCGGTCGAGGGCGGCCTCCAGCTTCAGGCCGGCCCGGGAGACGTAGGGAATGTCGCTGCCGGTGACGGTCAGCTCGGCCTCCTCGGCCACGGTGCGGCCGGGCTTGGTCACCACCCGGCCGCCCACCTGCACCGCTTCCGCCTCGATCAGGCGCCGCGCCCGGGCCCGGCTGGCGGCGTACCCCCGCCGCACCAGGAGGGTGTCGAGGCGCAGGCGCCGGGTCTCCACGGTGGGGGCCTCCTCGCTCACGGGTCGCTCATGCCTCCCGGTTGGGTGCGCTCGCGGGGCCGGCGGGGGTGCGCGGGCCCCGGTCCAGGCGGCCCTGGGCGCGGAACCATTCCAGGGCCTCGGCCAGGGCCTCGTCGGCGGGGCGGGCCCGGTAGCCCAGCTCGCGCGCGGCCTTGGCGCTGGAGAAGAACATGCGCTTTTTGGCCAGCCGCACGCCGGTCACGGTGGTCAGCGGCTCGCGGCCGGAGAGGCCCGCCCAGGCCTCGGCGCCGTAGGCCACGGGCAGCACCAGGTTCCGGGGCAGGCGCACCCGGGGGGGCTTGCGGTCCATGAGGGCGGCCACCCGGGCCAGGATCTCGCACAGGGCGAGGTTCTCCCCGCCCAGGATGTAGCGCTCGCCGATGCGGCCGTGCTCCAGGGCCGCCAGGTGGCCCGCGGCCACGTCGTCCACGTGGACGAGGTTCAGCCCCGTGTCCACGTAAGCGGGCATGCGCCCGGCCGCGGCGTCCAGGATCATGCGCCCGGTGGGGGTGGGGCGGGCGTCCCGGGGCCCCACCGGCGTGGAGGGGTTGACGACGACCGCCGGCAGACCCTCCTCTCGCGCTTGGCGCAGTACCTCGGCCTCGGCGAGGACCTTGGAACGCTTGTACGGGCCGATCTGTTCGGCCTCCGGGGCGGAGCGCCCCTCGTCCGCCGGCTCGCCGTCCGCGCGCGCCGCCAGGGTGGCCACGCTGCTGGTGTAGACGACCCGCTCCACCTCGGCCCGGGCGGCCGCCCGCATGAGGATGCGGGTGCCCTCCACGTTGGCGCGGTACATGCGCTCCGGATCCGGCACCCACAGGCGGTAGTCCGCCGCGGCGTGGAACAGGGCCCGGCAGCCCTCCAGGGCCGGCGCCAGGGTGGCGGGGTCGGCGAGGTCCCCCTCCGCCACTTCCACCGGCAGGCCCGCCAGGTTGGCGCGGCTGCTGCCGCGGCGCGTCAGCACCCGGACCCGGTGACCGGCGGCCAGGAGCGAGCGCACCAGCGCGGAGCCGACGAACCCGGTGCCCCCGGTCACCAGCACGGTCATGGGGCGGTCCCCCCGGATAGGCGCGACGCAAGGGGCATTTTACCCCACCTGCCGGTTGGCGCCATGGGCGGGCTTCTCCCCGGTTGACCGGCCGATGGCCTCCACCGGGATGGTGGCCACGGTGTCGGGCGCCTTCCGGGGCTCGGCGGGCGGCGGGTCGGGGGCCATGGGCCCCTCGGTGCGCGGCCCGCGCAGAGCGGTCTTCAGGGCCTTCCAGGGGTGGCGCACGGTGTCCTCCACGGCGGTGGCCTCGAAGCCGCAATGGGCCATGCAGTTGTCGCATTTGGGGTGGCGGCCGACGCCGTAGGCCTCCCAGTCGGTCTCCGCCATCAGGGCGCGGAAGGTGGGGGCATAGCCCCCGTCGGCGTGCAGGTAGCAGGGGCGCTGCCAGCCGAAGATGTTGCGCGTGGGGTTGCCCCAGGGGGTGCAGGCGTAGTCCTGGTTGCCGGCCAGGAAGTCCAGGTACAGCCCCGAATGGCTGAGGGGCCACTTGTGGCCCTTGCCCGCGCGGAAGATGCCGCGGAACAGCTCTTTGATGGTGCGGATGCCCATGAAGATGTCGTGGCGCTTGGCGCCCTCGTAATCGAAGGCGGGGGAAACGGTGATCCCCTCCACGCCCAGGCTCGTGGCCTCGTCGAAGAAGTCCCGGGCCCGCTCGGGGTCCTCCCCCTGGAAGAGGGTGCAGTTCACGTTGACCCGGAAGCCCGCCTCGCGGAGCTTGGTGATGGCCTCGGTGGCGCGGTCGTACACCCCCTCCTGGCAGACCGAGGCGTCGTGGCGTTCCCGGTCGCCGTCGAGGTGGATGGAGAAGGTGAGGTACGGCGAGGGGGTGTAGTCCTTCATCCGCTTGGTGGCCAGCAGGGCGTTGGTGCACAGGTAGACGAACTTGCGGCGCCGGATGATGCCGTCCACCACCCGGGGCATCTCCTTGTGCAGCAGGGGCTCGCCGCCGGCGATGGAAACCACCGGCGCCCCGCACTCGTCCACGGCCTCCAGGCATTCCTCCGCGCTCATGCGCTGGGCGAGGATGTCGTCGGGATAGGCGATCTTGCCGCACCCCTCGCAGGCCAGGTTGCACTGAAACAGCGGCTCGAGCATGAGCACCAGGGGGTAGCGGCGGTTGCCGGCCAGCTTCTGCCCGAGGATGTATGTGCCGACGCGGTATTGCTGCAGCAGGGGGATGCCCATGGCTCGCCTCGTTCCGTTGTCCGCGGAAGACGGCCTCCCCCTCCGGGGAGGCGGCGCCCGGAATGTGCTTCGTCTAGCCGCCCACCGGCACCCGGGCGGGAGAGGCGGGCGCCTCCCCGGCCATGGGCGCGCTCGATTCGTCCGCGCCCAGACGGGGGCCGGTGATCCGGCCCGCCTCGCGGAGGGTGGCCCGGGCCCGCCGGAGGTCCAGGCCCAGGGCGGCCAAGCCGGGCAGGGCGGCAGGCTCCCGCAGCAGGGCGCCCAACAGCCCGGGTCTATGGAGGGTGCCGTCGGGCCGCAGGGCGGCCTGCGCGGCCCGAGGGAGCCCCCGCCGGGCGGGGTCCACCACCACCCGGAGGGCCACGAAGGGGAGCCCGGCCTGTCGGGCCACTCGTGCCACGGGGCCGCTCTCCTGGTCCACCGCCGCGGCGCCGGTGGCCCGGAACAGATCCGCCTTGATCGCCGGGGAGCCCGTCACCTCTTCGGCATGCAGCAGCGGCCCCGGGCTCACCGGCAGGCGGGGGACGAGGGCCCCCAGGAGTCGGGAGCGCCAGGCGGCGTCCACCGTGGCCTCGCCGGGGACGTGAAGCCGTTCCGGAAGAATCAGGGTCCCCGCGGGCAGGGCGGGGTCGAGCCCGCCCGCCACGCCCCAGCTCACCAGGGCCTCCACGCCCTCGACCGCCAGCCGGCGGGCGGCCGCTTCTCCCCGTTGCGGTCCCGGGCCGGACACCGCCACTCGGCCTTCCGGAGGCCGCGCCCGGGTGGAAGGGGCGGGCAGGCACGCCGCTTCCAGGGGCAGGGCGGCGACCACGCCCACGGTCACCGCTCTGCCCCCCGGATCTGGTTGCGGTAGCGGGCCAGGGCCTGGAGCGGGAAGTACTTGGTGTAGCCGTGGTATTTCAGGTGGAACACACGGGGGAAACCGGGGGCGGTGAACCAGGGGTCCTCCCAGCCGCCGTCCGCTCGCTGGGTCCCCAGCAGGTAGTCCACCCCCGCCCGCACCGCGGGGCTCTGGGCCTCCCCGGCGGCCATCAGGCCGAGCAGGGCCCAGGCGGTCTGGAAGGGGGTGCTGCGCGGGGCGCGGCGGGCCCGCTCGGGCTGGAAATAGGTGTCGTTTTCCTCGCCCCAGCCGCCGTCGGGCCGCTGCACGCTCTTGAGCCAGCGCACGGCCTGCCGGATCCACGCCTCGTCCATGTCCAGGCCCGCCTGGCTCAGCCCCTCCAGCACCGACCAGGTGCCGTAGACGTAGTTGGTCCCCCAGCGGCCGAACCAGGGGCCCTCCGGCTCCTGCGCCGCCTTCAGGAAGTCGACGGCCCGCCGCAGGGCGGCCCCAGCCTCCGGATGGTCCACCCGGCCCAGGAGGCCCACGCACCGTGCGGTGACATCGCTGGTGGGGGGGTCGAGGAGGGCGCCGTGGTCGGCGAAGGGGATCTCGTTCAGGTAATGGTAGGTGTTGTCGGCGTTGAAGGCGCCGAAGCCGCCGTCCCGGGACTGCATGCCCACCACCCAGTCCACCGCCCGCCGGATCCGTTCGGGCTCGCGTGCGGAGTCGCCGCCGGCGTGCAGGAGATTGGCCACGGTGGCCGTGTCGTCCAGGTCCGGGTAGTGGGGGTTCTCGTACTGGAAGCACCACCCCCCGCCGGGGAGGTCGGGGTTGTCCGCCGTCCAGTCGCCCCGGGGCTCCTCCACCTGGCGGGGGCGGAGCCAGTCCATGCCCCGGGTCGCCTCTTCCGGCGGGATGCCGGCGTGGACCTCCGTCAGGGCGTGGCAGGCGAGGGCGGTATCCCACACCGGGGACAGGCAGGGCTGGCAATAGGCTTCGTCCCCCTGCTCCACCACCAGGTTGCGCAGGGCCCGGCCGGCCTGGATGCGGTAGGGGTGGTCCGGCCCGTAGCCCAGGTGGTCCAGGGCCTCGTAGGCGTAGACCATGGCCGGGAAGATGCCGCCGAGGCCGTGCTCGCCGTTCAGGCGTTCGATGAACCAGTGGGCCGCCTCGTGCACGGCCCGCTCGCGGGTCCGCCGAGGGAACAGGGGCTCCGCCCGGGCCGCGGTCCGCTCGATGGTGAGGATGATTCGGTTCGGCCAGGACCAGACCGGGAAGTAGCGCCGTTCCCGCTCCGGGGGGACGGTGAACAGCTCCCGCACGCCCAGCCGCTGGGGGTTCCGGGCCTGTACACGGCGGGTGTAGAGGATGGACAGGGGCACCATGACCGTGCGGGCCCAGTAGGAGACCTTGCTCAGATGGAAGGGGAACCAGGTGGGCAGCAGCACGATCTCCGCGGGCACCATGGGCACGCCGCGCCAGGGGATCTGCCCGAACTGGGCCAGCAGGAAGCGGGTGAAGACGTTGGAGCGCGCCGCACCGCCGTTGGCCAGGATGGCCGCACGGGCCTCCTCCATGGCGGGCTCCTCGGGGTCCACGCCCGCCAGCTTCAGGGCGTAGTAGGCCTTGACGGAGCCGCTTAGGTCGAAAGGGCCACCAGGATACAGGGGCCAGCCGCCGTGGGCGGGGTCCCGGCGCTCCCGGAGGTAGCGGACCATCCGCTGCTGCAGCCCGGAGTCGATCTCCCCCGTGAAGTGCATCATCAGGATGTATTCGGCGGTGATGGTGCAATCGCCTTCCAGCTCGAAGCACCAGTGGCCGTCGGGGAACTGGTGGTCCACCAGGGCCGCTTCGGCCGCCGCGATGGAGCGGTCCAGGGTGTAGCCGGTGGTCCGCAGGCCGCCGCCCTGGTCCGTGGTCCCGAGCGCGTCGTCTTTGTAGGAGGTGAGTCTTGCCAAGGTACGCCCTTTCCGAATGGTGCGAACGGCTGCCCGCGGGGGACGGCGGCCACGGAGCGGGGTGGCCCTCGATGGCTTCTCGGGGCGCGGAACGGAAAGTCCGGGGATCCAGGCGGTTATCGATTCCATTGTTCGAGGGTGCGCGCTGATTTTGTCAATGCCCCGGGGGAGGACCCCAATGGCCGGGGCGCGGGCGGGCCCGTGCGGGTTGCGGGCGGGGGCGGCTTCCGCCAAAGATGGGACCTGGGGCTCGGGTGGTGGGGCCCCTGTCGCCGGGGGGCGCCTTGGCGGCTTCGGGGGGTGACAGCGTACCGGAGGGGATCATGGAGCAGTCCAGCGGAGCCGGCCGGGGAGCCGCGCGACTCCTGCGGGGCGGCATGGCGCAGGTGGCCCGCGCGCGTCTGCGGATCCGGTTTTCCGTGCACATCGACGGCCGGGAGCATTGCCCGCGGGTGGGGCCGGTCCTGGTGGTCTCCAACCATCGGCGGGATTCGGACGGTCCCCTGGTGGGGGATCTCCTGATGGGGGTTCGGGCGGGCCGGTTCGGGGAGGGCCTGCCGCACTTCGTCGCCCGGGAGGACCTGTTCCGCAAAGGATTCCTCCGGGAGTATCTCACCGGGTGGCCGGCCTGGGCCCGGGGGGCGCTGGGCCCCCTGGATCTGGGCCCGGTATTGAGCCTGCTGCACGTCCATCCCATGCGGCGGGTCTTTGAGCGCACCCTGGGGGAGGTCCTGGGGGAGATCGCAGAGCGGGAGGGGGACCTCCCCCTGGCCGGGGTGCTGCGGCCGGCCTGGGTTGGACGCTTCGAGGGCCTGGCCCCTCGTCCCGGCGAGCCGCAGGGCCTCCGCGCGGCCCTGGCTCCCCGCTACCGGCCGCTGCTGCACCTGCCCCACGGACTGCGCAAGCTGACCCGCGAGTGCCTGCGCCACACCCTGCCGTGGGAGCGGGAAGTGGTGGCGGGGCATCTCCGGGCCGTCCAGGAGGCCCTGGCCCAGGGAGCGGCCGTCCATCTGGTGCCCGAGGGCCGGGTCTCTCCGCACGGTGGGGTCGATCGGGTACGGTCCGGGCTGCACCGGCTCCTGGAGGGGGGCACTCCGTCTCCGGCGATCCTTCCCCTGGGGATCACCCACGATGACGCCACCATTGCCCGGCCCCGGGTGTTCTTGAGTCTGGGCGCGGGGTGGGTGGAGGCGGGGGGCCGGAAGCGGAAGGAGCGCGCCGGGGCGGTCCAGGAAGCCATCCAGGCGCAGACCACCCTGACCCTGACCCAGGTGGGCGGCGCCCATCTGGTGGAGGCGGGGATGCGGGGTCGAAGGGTCACCGCCGCGGAGCTCGAGGAGCGGGCGGCGGCGGAGGCGAAGGGGTACCATCGGGTCGGGGCCCGGGTGGATCCTCTCCTGCTCGATCCGGCCTCGCGGGCCCAGCGGGTGGGCGCCTTCCTCGCCTTCGGCCGCCGCCACGGCCTGCTGCACCCGGAGCCATGGGGCGGGTTCAGAGTGGGGGAGGCGGCGCTCGGGCCTCCCGATCCCTGGAGGCCCGCCGGGCTTGTCCCCTACGGCGCCAACGAGCATGCCGCCTTCGCCCGCCAATGGGCCCCGGCGGAGGCCGCCCCGGCCGAGGCAGCATGGGCGCCCCGGATTCGGGGATAGGAGCGGTCCGGGCCTTCCTGCGGCCCCATGTCTTCCTGCCCGTGCTGCTGGCCGCCGCCCTGGTCTTCTTCCTGCTCAGTATCTCCGACCTCCCTACGGTGCTCGCCCGCATCGAGCGGATCGCCCCGGAAGCGGTGGTCGCCGGCTTCGGACTCACCGTGGCGTATCTCGCCCTCAAGGGGGCCGTGCTGCGCACCCTCCTGGCGGGGCTCGGCTACCCCATGGGCTGGCGGCCCTTCCTGCTCGCTTTCGCCGTCGGCGAGCTGGCGGTGACCGTTCCCTCGGGGGTTTACGCCCAGAACTACGTGCTGAGCCGCCTGGGGGTGGCCCCGCCGGGGCGTTCTTCCGCGGCCACCACCCTCATGATCCTGGTGGAGACCCTGGTGGTGATGGCGGTCCTGTCGGTGCTCGGCATTCCCGGATGGGACTGGCTCGGGCCCCTGATGGTGGGCTTGATCCTCATCCACGTAGTGGGGGTCGCGGTGGTGGTGGAGTCCCGTTCGGTGCGCCGCTGGCTGGGGTCCGTCCGGGGAATCCTGAGGCCCCTAGCCGGGGGCGCGCTGGGCATGATCCACGGGGTCCGCCACCTGGGACGGTCGGGGAGGCTCTGGGTGGCCGTGGGGCTGACCACGGCCTACCTGGTCCTCCAGGGGATGGGGCTGCTGGTGGTGGGACGGGCCACGGGCCTGGAGGGCCTCGCTCCGGAGCAGGCGGTGGCCATCTTTTTCGTGGCCCTGTGGGTGACCCTGCTCGTGGCCAGCGTCCTCACGCAGCTGGGGGTGATCGAGGCGGTGGCCCTGGGGGCCGCCCAGGCCTACGGCTACGGCCTCGACGAGGCCCTGGCCGCCATCCTGGGATACCGGGTGGTCTGGCTGGGGTCGGTGTGGCTGGTCTGCGGGGGCCTGGTCCTCCGGCTGCACCGGGAGCTGGCCTCCTCAGGCTAGCACCATGTCGAGGAAGCGGCGCACCGACTCGGCGGCGGGGGCCGTGCGCGGGAGCCCGGGGTAGGTCTCGGCCTCGGATACGTCCGCGGCCAGGTCCAGGCGGCGCTGCATTACGCCGTGGGCGTGGCCCTGCTGCCGGTGGTAGCGGGCCAGGTATTCCTGCTCGCTCTGTCCCGGAGTGGGGACGAACAGGGCCTTTTTGCCGAGCTGGGCCAGCTCCATGAGGGTGGTGTAGCCGGAGCGGCCGATCACCAGGCGGGCCCGATTCATCATGGCCTGCTGGGCCGGGCGGTCCAGGTAGTCGTGGATGGTGATGCGGCCCCGGTCCAGGCTGCGGGACCCGGATTCCGGCTTGCCCAGGGCCACCACGATCCGGCCCGGCAGGGACTCCACCTCCGCGAGCACCCGCTCCTCCAGCAGGGTGCGCTGGGGCTCCTGGCCGGAGAGGGTGACGAAATAATCCAGGTCCGCTTCGCCGGCCTGGGGGGCGACGGTGGACAGGGGGCCGATGTAGGCCAGGCGGTCGCCCCAGTCGCGGGCGAGGTGGTGGCTGAGGTCGCCGGAGAGGCCCCCGTCCTCCGCCGCGTCCGGGACCAGGACGCGGCGGAAACCGGCGAACAGCCGCGCCTGGGTGCCTTCCACCAGGCCTTCAAGGCGCTGCGGGCGACCGGGGATGATGTGGCGCAGGGAGTGGAAGAGGAGGTAGCTGGGCACCTCGGGCAGGCCGACCCCGACGCGGCTGTCGGAGACGATGCGCGTGAAGCCCTCCCGGTGGCACAGGTCCCGGGTGAAGCGGCGCTCCCGGCGGAAGGTGGCGAGGATCAGCGGCAGGGCGAGGCTCATCTGCAGGTAGAATCCGGCCACGCTGCGGTTGGAGGCCTTGGGGAGGTCGCGCAGGGCGATGAAGGCGCACCGGTCCCCGAGCTCGCCGCGCAGGAGCCGCAGGGCCCGGCCGGTGGACAGCACCGTGACGCGGTTGCCGGCGTCCAGGAGCCCGCGGATAAGCGGCAGGGAGCGGGTGGCGTGGCCGAGCCCCCAGTCGTGCACCGCGAAAAGGACCTTTTCTCCGCCCATGGCTGATTCCGGCTCCGGAAATGGGGAACGGCGAGGACCAACGAGGAGGACACTGGTCCCATACAGGCAGCTTTTGCCGGCTGCCTCAAGAGGAGGGGGAAGCCGGTCCGGGGGAAGGGACAAAAAAAAGACCGGGCCGCAGCCCGGTCTCGCGACGGATCCGGCGGAGCCTACAGGTCGGAGGACTTCTCCGCGAGGTAGGAGGCCACCCCTTCGGGCGTGTCCTTCATGCCGCTCTCGCCTTCCTGCCAGCCGGCGGGGCAGACCTCGCCGTGCTCCTCGTGGAACTGCAGGGCGTCGAGCATGCGCAGGGTCTCGTCGATGTTGCGGCCCAGGGGCAGGTTGTTCACCACTTGGTGCTGCACCACACCGCTGCGGTCGATGAGGAAGGTTCCGCGCAGGGCTACCGACTCGTCCACGAGCACGTCGTAGTCGCGGGCGATGCTCTTGGTCAGGTCGGCCACCATGGGGAAGCTCACCTGGCCGATGCCGCCGTTGTCCACCGGGGTGTTCTTCCAGGCCAGGTGGGTGAAATGGGAGTCGATGGAGCAGGCCACCACCGCGCAGTTGCGCTTCTCGAACTCCTTCACCCGGTTATCGAAGGCGATGATCTCCGAGGGGCAGACGAAGGTGAAGTCGAGGGGGTAGAAGAACAGCACCCGGTACTTGCCCTGGGTCTCCTTGAGGAAGTGCCATTCCTCCTGGATCTGGTTGTCCGGGTGCACGACCGGGGCGGCGAAGTCGGGGGCCTGCTTGTTGACCAGTACGCTCATGGAGGGCTTCTCCTCGTCTTGGGGTGTCGGATGCGGCTTTTAGATGGCAATTAGACTCATTCTAAATCAGGGCGGCTATGGTAGCATGCCCCTTTTTCCCGGCCAAACCGCCGGGCGCCACTCGGGGAATCCGCAATGCCAGGAAACGCCTTCGGCGAGCTGTTCCGCGTCGCCACCTTCGGGGAAAGCCACGGCCCGGCCCTCGGCGCGGTGGTGGAGGGCTGTCCGCCCGGCCTGTCCCTGGACGCGGCGGACATCCAGCGCGACCTGGATCGGCGCCGTCCCGGGCAGTCCCGGTACACCACCCAGCGCCGGGAGGCCGACGAGGTGGAGATCCTGTCCGGGGTCTTCGAGGGAGAGACCACCGGCACCCCCATCGGCCTGCTGATCCGCAACACGGATCAGCGGAGCAAGGACTACTCCGAGATCAAGGACAAATTCCGTCCGGGGCACGCGGATTATACCTATTGGAAGAAGTACGGGCGACGGGACTACCGGGGCGGAGGCCGGGCCTCGGCCCGCGAGACCGCCATGCGGGTGGCCGCCGGGGCCATCGCCCGCAAGTTCCTGGCCGACCGGCTGGACATAACCATTCGTGCCTGTCTGGAGGCCATGGGCGAGGTGCGCCTGGAGCGGCGGGACTGGTCGGCGGTCCCGGACAATGCCTTCTTCAGCCCCGACCCGGACCGGGTGCCGGAGCTGGAGGCGGCGCTCAACGCCGTCCGTAAGCAGGGCGATTCCATCGGCGCCCAGATCTACGTGGAGGCCCTCGGGGTGCCTGCCGGCCTCGGCGAGCCCGTCTTCGACCGGCTGGAAGCGGACTGGGCCAGGGCGCTCATGGGCATCAACGCGGTGAAGGGGGTGGCCGTGGGCGACGGGTTCGATGTGGTGGGGCAGCGGGGCTCGGTGCACGGCGACGAGATGGACGCCTCCGGGTTCCTGTCCAACCATGCCGGCGGGGTCCTGGGCGGCATCTCCACCGGCCAGCCCCTGACCGCCCGGGTGGCCATCAAGCCCACCTCCAGCATCCAGGTGCCCCGGCGGAGCCTGGACGTGCACGGCAACGAGGTAGAGGTGGTGACCAAGGGCCGCCACGACCCGTGCGTGGGGATCCGCGCCGTGCCCATTGTGGAGGCCATGACCGCCCTGACCCTCATGGACCATTTCCTGCGCGACCGGGCCCAGAACGGCGAGCGCGGCGACGGGTAACCGCAGAGGCGCGGAGGCCGCAGAGGAAGGCCTCGGGAGCTGGGAGCGAGGCCGGGCAATGGGGGCTCACCCCAGGGGAGGCCTTCTGGCGGTCCCGTAAAGTTCGCGGCAATCGCCGCCCTATTCCGGACCGAATTTCCGCGACAGGGCGCCCGCCGGATTGGTCTGCCGGTCTCCGCGTCCCCGGCGTCTCTGCGGTTTTTTCGCTACGA
Organism: Thiohalorhabdus sp.; assembly: GCF_046545655.1. Classification (NCBI taxonomy): domain Bacteria; kingdom Pseudomonadati; phylum Pseudomonadota; class Gammaproteobacteria; order Thiohalorhabdales; family Thiohalorhabdaceae; genus Thiohalorhabdus; species Thiohalorhabdus sp. The sequence goes on from NZ_JBKGZG010000025.1 coordinate 12,203, forward strand.
GGTATCCCGCCCCGATTCGAAGGAGCCACCCTTGGAGGCCGATTCCGGCACCGCAGAGGGGAACGTGCTAAACCGCGACCTGGCCTTCCGCTTCGGCGGCTTCTACTTCGTCTATTTCGCAACCCTCGGCGCCATCCTGCCGTACTGGAGCCTCTACCTGGAATCCCTGGGCATGGTCGCCTTCCAGATCGGGGTGCTGGTGGGGGCCATCCAGGTCACCAAGATCTTCGCCCCCAACGTGTGGGGCCCCCTGGCCGACCGCACCGGGCGCAGGCTGACCGTGGCCCGCTACACCGCCCTGGGCACCCTCCTGGCCTTCCTGCCGCTCTACGGCCTGGACACTTTCTGGACCATGCTGCCCGTGGTGGCCCTGTTCGCCTTCTTCCACGCCGGCCCCCTGCCCCTGGTGGAGGGGGCGGTGTGGGACGTGGTCCGCAGCCGGGGGGTCCACTACGGGCGCCTGCGCCTATGGGGCTCGCTGGGCTTCATCCTCACCGCGGTGGCCCTCGGGCCGGCGCTGGACGTCCTGGGCTACGCGCGGCTGTTGGATTTCATGAACGCCCTGCTGCTGGGCATCCTGGTCTTCACCTTCCTGGTCCCCGAGCCGGGGGTGGCGGCGGGGAGCGGGGCCGGCGGGGGGAGCCTGCTGGCGACCCTGCGGCAGAGGCGGGTCTGGGGCTTCTTCGTCACCACCTTCCTCATGCAGGCCAGCCACGGGGCCTACTACGGCTTCTTCTCCATCTTTTTGAGCGAAAACGGCTATTCCGGCCTGGCCATCGGCCTGCTGTGGGGGCTGGGGGTGCTGGCCGAGGTGGTGGTGTTCCTGTACACCGATCAGCTCGTGCGCCGCTTCGGGGTGCGCTCCATCCTGGCGGGAAGTCTGCTTCTGGCTGCCCTGCGCTGGATGGTGATCGGCACCACCACCGCCCTGGCCTGGCTCCTGGCCGCGCAGGTGCTCCATGCCGCCACCTTCGCCACCTTCCACGCCGCAGCCGCCCACCACACCCACGAGCTGTTCCCCGGCCGCCTGCGGTCGTCCGGGTTCGCGCTCTATTCCAGCCTGGCCTTCGGTTTCGGTGGCGGTGTGGGCTCCCTGCTTTCGGGCACCCTGTGGGACTGGATCGGGGGAGGGGCCACCTTCTGGGTGGCCGGCGGACTGGCGGCCCTGGGCGTGGCGGTCATGGGCCTGACCCGGGTGGCCGCTCCGGCCCGGCGCTCGATCTAGGGGATGGGGGGAGCGGTGCGGCGCCGACCGGAGGGTCAGTCCAGGCCTCGGCTCTCCAGGAGCTTGTTGACCAGGGCCTGGGTGTCGTCGGGCTCGTCGATCTTGTCCGCGGGAGTCCAGGAGTAGTCCGGCTCCAGGCGGTAGGAGCCGCGGAAGGTGTCTGGCGGATTGCCGTTCCAGTCCTCCTCGGAGAGCATGGAGAAGTACAGCGTGCCGTCCTCTTTTTCATAGAGATGGTATATTTTCCCCGGCTGGCGCTGGAAGTTGCACTGGGCTTTGTGCAGCTCCATGTCCTGCTGGGCGCTGCTCATGATCTCTTCGGCCTCGGCCTGGAGCGCCTTGATCTGGTCGGCAATAACTTTTAGCTTACCGCTCACGCGGGTATTCACCATCTGGTCGGCCTTCTCGATCTCCTGGGCGGTGTCCACGAGATTGAAGGCCGGCGCGCCGCGCTCCACGGGGTAGGGAGAGCTATGGTCGGGGCCCTGATGGATTTCCCCCTTGTCCTGGGGAGTCTTGTGGGCGTTGTCTTCTCGGGAGCTCTTCGGGTCGTCGGCCATTTGATCCTCGATAAAAGGCATCTTAAAGTTAATAGGGTAGCTGTTCGCGCGAAGGCCCTTCAACCTTGGGCCGGCGCGTCCACTCGGCGTTTCGTCGCTGGCTAGCCCGCAACCAGGAGCCGAACCTATGGATGAGCGGTCCCGTCGTGCCCGAACGCTGCTGGGCACGTTCTTTTTGCCGGCCGCCCTTATGCTTGCCGGAGGTTTCTCGCCGGAGATCCGGGCCCAATCCACGGCGGAGGCCGCCAAGGGCCAGAAGATCTTTTTCAAGGTGTGCGTGCAGTGCCACACCCTGAAGGAGAAGGACCAAGCCTCCGGGCCAGGCCTGGGCGGGGTCCTGGACCGGGTCCCCTCCGAGGACTGGCTCTTGAAATGGCTGGAGGATCCGGAGGCCATGGTGGAGTCGGAGGACGACTACGCGCAGTCCATTGTCGACGATTACTCCATGGACATGCCCACGCTTGAGGTCATGCAGAAGGAATCCAACCGGAAGGCCATTGTCTCCTTCTTCAAGGAGATTCAGAAAGGGGATCTGGATCCCGTGGAGTAGGCCTAATTCGCATTGGCTTCCACCGGTACGCGGCCCAGGCAGCTACCGGTCAGAACCCGTTGTCCCGGCGACAGGCCTTCCCGCCATCGGGCCCGGTCAGGGCCGAAGAGGACGATGACGGTGGATCCCAGGTTGAACCAGCCCATTTCCTCCCCCTTTGCCAGGCGGACGGCCCCCTCCCCGGCTGCCGGGTAGTTCCAGTGTCGGATCTCCCTCCGAGTGGGCGGGGTGACGGTACCCGCCCAGACGGTGCCGATGGTGGCCACCAGCATGGCGCCCACCAGGACCACGGCCATGGGGCCCGCCTCCGTGTCGAACCGGGCCACCACCCGCTCGTTGCGGGCGAACAAGTTCGGCACGTGGGCGGTGGTGGCGGGGTTCACGCTGAAGGCCCGCCCCGGGATGTGGACCATCTCCCGCAGGGTACCCTCCACGGGCATGTGGACCCGGTGGTAGTCCCGCGGGGCCAGATAGACGGTCAGGAAGCTCCCCCCGGCAAAGGGGGCGGCCCGATCCGCCAACCCCCCCAGCAGCTCGGGAACCTGGAATGCGGCGTCCTTGGCACGCATCGAGCGGCCTTTCGAAAGGTGCCCGAATTCGCTCAGGGTTCCGTCCGCTGGACTGGCGATGCTGTCCGGCTCCGGGCAGAGGGGGCGCGCCCCCGGCCTCAGGGGGCGGGTGAAGAAGGCCTGGAAGTCGGGGTAGGCCTCCGGATCCGGTTCCGCAGCCTCGGCCATGTCCACCCCGTAGCGGCGCAGGAACCAGTGGATGAGCGGCCGCCGCACCCAGGGGTGCCGCCCCCGGGTGGCGAGCCCCAGAAGGCGGGACAGGGCGTGGTGGGGAAGGGGGTACTGGGCCCAGGCGCCGAGGCGGGCCAGGGCAGTCTTGAAAACGGGCATACCGGGCAAGTTCTCCAAGGATTCAGGGGCCCCAAAGGATAGCCGGATTGCGGGGTCCAGGATACCCGTCCGGGGCATTGACCCTCCCCGTCGGATTTGCTTAAATACCGCTTCTTCTTCGCCGCGTCCCCATCGTCTAGCGGTCCAGGACATCGGCCTTTCACGCCGAAGACGGGGGTTCGAGTCCCCCTGGGGACGCCATATACGCCAACGCCCCACAGGGGCGGTGGCTGGTCGCAAAGAGCCCGGCGATCTCTCGCCGGGCTCTTTGCGTTTTCTCGCAGGTTCCTTCCATCGAGGGGCCCGGGGCCCACCCAGGCCTCCGGGCGCTTGGGCACCCAATCCCCGCGCGGGTTCCTTCGCCACCCTGTTATTCTCGACAAAAGTCCATGGCGGATCTCCCCCGAGCTCGCGCCTCGCGGAGATCCGCTTTCCGGCCATCCGAGGAGGCGGTCATGCGCATCTCCGGTGACGAGCTGGAACGGGCCCGGGCCGCCACCGAGCACCTGCTGGAGGAGCTGGGGGTGGAGGCCTACCTGTTCCAGGTGGAGCCCCGGGACGGGTACTGGGAAGTGGACGTGGAGTGTGCGGTCCGCCAGGGCTGGCAGCGGATCGTGCTGCGGGTAGGACGCGAGCGCCTCCTGGCGAGCTGGAAGCAGGGGGAGGTCCGGGACGCCCTGCTGGCGGAATGGGGGAGCGAGCTGGAGGACTGCCGCAAGGAGGGCGGCCGCTAGGCGCAGGGCCCGGCGTTCCCGGCCCCCTTGGCGGGCCATGGAGAGCCCCTTCGGACGCGGGCGCTGGTCGCCCCCTGGAGGCCGCTGCCTCAGGCGGGCCCGAGCAGGGCCCGGACCACCTCGGTTACGCACCGGCCCAGCACCCTGGGCACGTATCCCCCCTCCAGCACCAGGGCGGTAGGTGGCGGGCCGTCGGCGCCGGCGGCCGCCCGGCACGCCCGCACCAGCCAGGCGTAGTCCCGTTCCAGGAGACGGAGGTCCGCGAGGTCCTCCTCCGCGTGACCGTCGAATCCCGCCGAAAACAGCAGCAGGTCGGGCCGGAAGCCTTCCAGGGCCGGGAGCAAGCGCTGCCGGGCCAGGGCGCGCAGCTCCCGGCCCGTGGCGCGTGGGGGCAGGGGCAGGCGGACGGCGTTTCCCGGCCCCGTTCCGCTGGGCGCGCCGAACCCCCCCTCCTGGAACAGGGACAGGAACAGCAGGCCCGGCTCCTCCCACACCAGGGATTCGGTGCCGTCGCCGTGGTGGGCGTCGAAGTCCACGATGGCGACCCGGTCGGTTCCCGGGTGCCGAAGGGCGTGGCGCGCCGCCAGGGCCGCATGGTTGAGCAGGCAGAATCCTCGGGCGGAGGCGCGCCCGGCGTGATGGCCGGGGGGCCGGGTGAGGGCGAAGGCGGCCTCCACCTCGCCCGCCAGGGTCAGCTCCATGGCGCGCAGGGCGGCCCCCGCCGCGCCCCGCGCCGCCGCCAGGGAGCGCGGGGCCAGCAGGGTGTCCCCGTCCAGGGGGGTCCACCCCTCTTGGGGCAGGCTGTGCTCCAGGCGGGCCAGGTACTCGGGGGCGTGCACGGCGGTGATCCGGTCGTCGGTGGCCGCGGCGGCCTCCACTCCACGCAGGAGCGGCTCCAGGCCGGAGGCGATTAGCTGGTCGCTGATGGCGTCCAGCCGGGCCGGCTGGTCGGGGTAGAGCGGGGGGAGGGTGTATTCCGCGCAGGCGGGGTGCGTTACCAGGGCTACGGTCATGGGGGCTCCGCGTGGGGCTGGCACCTTACACCGCCAAGGCCGCCGGGGGAACCCGGGCCGCGGCACCGGACCCGGGGAGCTCACGAAGGGGCCCCGGTACGCCCCCTATGCCGGCCATCTTTTCAAGGCCCCCGCCGGGCAGGCAAGTTGAAAGGGCAACGCCCCCACCCGCGTCCACCGCGAGGTCCCGCCCATGCGCCCCCATTACCTGGACAAGCTCTTCGCCCCCGAGTCCGTGGCCGTGTTCGGCGCCAGCGAGAAGGCTGGCTCGGTGGGCGGGCAGGTGCTGCGCAACCTTTTGGCAGCGGGCTTTCCCGGCTCGCTCTTCGCCGTGAACCCCAAATACGACGCGGTGTTGGACCAGCCCTGCTTCGAGCGCATCGGCCATATCGGCCAGCGGGTGGACATGGCCGTGGTGGCCACGCCCGCGGAGACCGTACCCGGCATCGTTCGGGAATGCGGTGAGCACGGCGTGGAGGTGGCGGTGGTCATGTCCGCCGGCTTCGGCGAGGCGGGGGCCAAGGGCCGGCGCCTGGAGCGGGACCTGGAGGAATACGCCCGCTACTACGGCATCCGCGTGCTGGGGCCCAACTGCCTCGGGGTGATCCGCCCCGGCCGGGGGGTGAACGCCACCTTCAGCAACAACACCGCCGAGCCGGGCAACCTCGCCCTGGTATCCCAGTCCGGGGCCCTGTGCACCGCCATCCTCGACTGGGCCCGCCCCCATCAGGTGGGATTCTCCGCCATGGTCTCCCTGGGCGACGCCGCGGATGTGGACTTCGGCGATGTCCTCGACTACCTCGCCCTGGACGGCCAGACCTCCAGCATCCTCCTCTACGTGGAGGGCATCCACAATGCCCGTGGCTTCATGAGCGGGCTGCGCAGCGCGGCGCGGCTGAAGCCGGTGATCGTGGTCAAGGCGGGACGGCACGCCGCGGGGTCGCGGGCCGCCATGTCCCACACGGGGGCCCTGGTGGGCGGCGACGACGTGTTCGATTCGGCCCTCGGGCGGGCGGGGGCGGTGCGCGCCCGGACCATCGACCAGCTCTTCGCCGCCGCCCAGATGCTGGCCGAGCGCCCCAAGGTGGGCGGCAGCCGGCTGGGCATCGTCACCAACGCCGGCGGTCCGGGGGTGCTGGCCACGGACCGAGCCGTCGACGTAGGCGTAGAGGTCCCGGAGCTCGCCGAGGGGACCGTGGAGCGCCTCAACCAGCGCCTTCCGGAGCACTGGTCGGGGGCCAACCCCCTGGACATCCTGGGCGACGCCAGCCCGGAGCGCTACGGCGAGGCCCTGTCCGCCTGCCTTTCCGACCCCCACCTGGACGGCGTTCTGGCCATGCTCACCCCCCAGGCCATGACCCGTCCCCGCGAGGCCGCCGATGCGGTGGTGGAGGCCCACCGGGCGAGCGACAAGCCGGTGCTGGCCTGCTGGATGGGCGAGGAGCAGGTGGCCCCCGGCTGGCAGCGCTTCCGGGAGGCCCAGGTGCCCTACTTCGGCAGCCCGGAGGCGGCGGTGGAGGCCTTCTCCTACCTGGCCACCCATCGGCGCAACCAGGAGCAGCTCCTGCAGGTGCCGGGGCCGCGCTCCTTCCGCTCGGAGCCGGATCCGGAGGGGGCGCGGCTGATCATCGAGGGGGCTTTGGCGGAGCACCGGGAGGTGCTCTCGGAGATGGAGTCCAAGGCGGTGCTCACCGCCTTCGGGGTGCCGGTGCTGCCGTCGGTGGAGGTTACCTCCGCCAACCAGGCCCTGGTGATGGCCGAGTCCCTAGGCTTCCCGGTGGCCATGAAGATCAACTCCCCCGACATCAGCCACAAGTCGGACGTGGGCGGGGTCCGGCTCAACATCGGCAACGCCCAGGCGGTGCGCCACGCCTACAACGAGCTGCTGGAGGAGGTGGCGAGGCAGCGTCCCGAGGCCCGCCTGCACGGGGTGGTGCTGGAGCGCATGTACACCCACCCCCACCGCCGCGAGCTGCTGGTGGGGGTGCTGCGGGACCCGGTGTTCGGTCCGGTGGTGAGCTTCGGCGCCGGTGGCACGGCGGTGGAGATCATGCGCGACCGGGCCGTGGCCCTGCCCCCCCTGAACAGCTTCCTGGCCCGCCGGCTGGTGGAGGAGACCCGGATCTCGCGGCTCCTGGACGCCTACCGCAACCTGCCCGCGGCGGACCGCACCGCCCTGGAGGACACCCTGCTGGGGGTCTCCGAGCTGGTCTGCGAGCTGCCCCACATCCAGGAGCTCGACATCAATCCGCTCATGGCGGACCCGGGGGGGGTCTGGGCGGTGGACGCCCGCATGCGCGTCAAGGCTCCCACGCCCACCCTGGAGCCCTATGGCCACATGGCCATCCACCCGTACCCCTCGGAGCTGGGCGGGCACTTCCAGCTGGCGGACGGCACGGAGATCGTCATCCGTCCCATCCGGCCCGAGGACGCCGAGATCGAGCAGGAGTTCGTCCGCAACCTCTCCGAACAGTCCAAGTACTTCCGCTTCATGCGCACCCTGCACGAGCTCACCCAGGAAATGCTGGTGCGCTTCACCCAGATCGACTACGACCGGGAGATGGCCTTCATTGCGGTGACCGAGCGGGGCGGAAAAGAGGTAGAGCTGGGCGTGGCCCGGTACACCGTCAATCCGGACGGGGAGAGCTGCGAGTTCGCCATCGTGGTGGCCGACGAGTGGCGGCGGAAGGGGATCGGCACCCGACTGGCGCAGACCCTGTTGGAGACCGCCAAGGAACGGGGCCTCAAGGTCATGGAAGGGGAGATGCTGTCCAACAACACGGAGATGCGCGCCCTCGCGGAGCGCCTGCATTTTACCGTGCGGCCCACCGACCAGGATCCGGGCATCCTGGTGCTGCGCAAGGAGCTGTAGGAAAAAACAAGGGGCCCCTCTCGGGGCCCCTGACGCGGCGGTGCCGGCGCCCCTACATATCGCCGAACTCCAGGCGGTCGGCCACGCCGTCGAGGGCCGACTGGGCGCATTCCTCGTCGATGTCCCCGCCCGGGGCGCCGCTGACGGACACGGCCCCGATCAAGGCGCCCTGGCTCTCGACGGGCAGGGCGCCCTCCATGGTCAGCACCTCGCCGAGGTGGTTCAGGTCCGCGGCGATGTCCGAACGGCCCTCGCGCACCTGGGCGCTGGAGGTCCCGGAGAGGATGACGGCCCCGGCCTTCTGCCGGGCGATGTCCATGGTCATGCGCGGGGCGTAGACATCCCGCAGCAGGGCCTGGGTGTCGCCACCCCGGTCCACCACCACGGCGGATACCTGGTAGCCCTCGTCCCGGCAGGCTTCCACCGCCCCCTGGGCGATATCCTGCGCCAGTTCCATGGACATCCGCTTCACGCTCACCACATCCTGCTCTTGGGCCATGGACGGGCCGGGGAGCGGGAGCAGGGCGACGGCCATGCCGGTGAGAGCGGCCTTCCAGCGGTTCCTTGTCTCCATGGGACTTCTCCTAGGTTGGTTGGGTTTGTCGTGGGCTTGAACAGACGGTACCGGGTGGCGAACAATCGGTGAATACCGGACATTTGGAAGGGGCGGATACCATGCCGGGAACCGCCTTTCAAGGCGCTCCGGCATGCATGCAGGTGGAAGGGGCACCCACCGGCCCGGAGATCCGGGCCGATCCAGAGGGAGGAAGAGCCATGGCCGTGGCAGGCGATGCGAGGCCGGATCTGGAGAAGGCCCGGCGGGACCCCCTATCGGTTTTCACCACGCCGGAGGAGATTCGGGACCATCCCGTCCTGGAGCGCGCCGAGAAGGTGGAGCTTCTGCGCCGCTGGGAATACGACGCCCGCGAGCTGGAGATCGCCGAGGGGGAGGGGATGATCGGCGGCGAAACGGACTGCCTCGAGCGGGTGGAGGCCGCGCTGCTGGCCCTGAGGGAGGAGCCCGCCGGCGACCCGCAAGGGGAAGGCTAAGGGAGCTTTAGGGCTCCCCCATCACCAGGGCGTCCTCCCGCCAGGGCAGGAGGTCGGCCGGGATGCGCAGCCGGATTTGATCTCCCCGCTCGATGCCCCGCTCCTCGAACCACCCCTGATTGACTTCCAGGGCCAGCTGCGCGGGCCGACGGGAGCGGTAGTGGACGTCTTCGCGGAGAGGGGCCATCTGCTCGATATTGAGGACACGGCCCTTTTCGTCGAGAAAGGCGATAGACAGGGGGAGGGGGGTGTTTTTCATCCAGAAGGCACGGTGGTCCGCTTCCGGCCAGACGAAGAGCATGCCCCGATCCGCTCCCAGGCGGTTGCGCCCCATGAGGCCCTGCTTTCGATCCCCGGGAGTGGCGGCGATTTCCACTTCCAGTTGCTCTCCGGAGATGGTGGCCGACACTGTGTCGTCGGTCTCTTCCCCGACCGCTGCCACCGCGTACGACAGCAGGCAGGCCGCAGCTAGGATGCTCCGCATTCAGTCCTCCTTTCCCAGGCTTCCAGGGTTGGTGCCGACCCGCTCCTTGAGGGTCTGGATGCGCCGGTAGGAGCGGTCGATGCGCTCCTCGCTCACCCGGCCCGAGCGCACCATTTCCCGGATGATGCCGTGGACCCGCGCCGCGATCCGCGGCTCGTAGACCAGGTTGTTGCCGAACAAAAGGATGTCGGCGTCCGCCTCCAGGGCCCGGCGCACCACCGTGCGCAGCTCGTGGTGCTCCCGGATCGCCCCCATCTGCAGGTCGTCGAGGATGACCACCCCCTCGAAGCCCAGCTCCTTCCGCACCAGGCCGTGGATGACCCGGCGCGACAGGGAGGCGGGCCATTCGGGATCAAGCCCGCGGTGCATGAGGTGGCCCACCATGACCGTATCCACCAGCCCCCGGGCGAGCAGCCGCCTGTAGGGAGCCAGCTCCGCCGGGTCCCAGGTCCGCGTGATGTCCACGAGCCCGCGATGGGTGTCCCCGCGGGCGCTGCCGTGGCCGGGGAAGTGCTTGACGGAGGTCAGCACGCCGGCGGCCCGGTGGGCATGGACCACCGCCGCGGCGTGGCGGGCCACCGACCCGGGGTCCGCCCCGAAGCTGCGCTCCAGCCCGGCGATAACGGGGCTGTCCGGGTTGCGGGCCAGGTCCAGTACCGGGACGAGGTTGAGGTTCAGGCCGAGGCTGCCTAGCTGCCGGGCCGTCTCCCCGGCGGCCCGCCGGGTGGCCTCCGGCCCGGCGGCGGCCAGCTCGGCGGCGGACGGGGTCGGCGTGAAGCCCCGTTCGGGAGGCAGCCGGCTCACCCGGCCGCCCTCCTGGTCCACGGCGATCAGCAGGGGCCGTTCGGCGGCCTTTTGGAGCCGCGCGGTGAGCCTCCGCACCTGGGCGGGGCTGCGGATGTTGCGCCGGTCCGAGGCCGCGGCCACGTCCCGGTCGAAGAGGATCACCCCCCCGATGCGCCGGTCCCGGATGTCCTCCAGGATGGGGTGCTCCGGCCCCGGCAGGGTGCCGCGGAAGCCCACCATGAGCATCTGGCCGATGCGGGCGTCCAGGCTCGGACCAGCCGGTTGGGCACCGCCCGGGGCGGCGAGGAAGACAAGGGCGGCCCCCAGTCTCCAAAGAAGCGCCGTGGCCCCGGCGCCGTGGGTGGCTCGGGGGCGGGCGGCCGGGCAGGGACCGGCGCGGGGCCGGGACATGATGGCGATCCTTCCCCTCAGGAGGAGGGATCGCCGGAGTGGCCGCCGGGCGGTCGGGTGCGGCTGCCGGCCTCCAGGGCGAGGTTGGTGCGCAGGGTGCTCACCTGGGCCAGCGCCTTTTTCAGGTACCGGTCCGTGACCTCGGAGTCCCCCTCCCCGAGGGCGGCCAGCCGTTCCACCGTCTCCCGCAGTACCTCGTCCAGGTCGTTCAGGGTCGCCATCCTCATCCTCCGTCGCGGTGGGGGCGGTGTGCAGGGTCCGTGGCCGTCCGGTCCGCCGCGCGCCGTCCGAGGTCCCGGCTCCGGCGCAAAAGGTCTCCCACACCCGGCGAGAGGGGCTCCGGCAGCGCGCGAGGAGAGAACCATTCCGCCGCCCGGGCGTCGTCCCCGGCCCGGGGGCTCCCCTTCCGGCAGTCCAGGCGAACGGCGATCAGTGCGTAATGGTAGCGCAGGTTCCCCGCCTCGTCGCGGTCGTGGACGTCCACAGCCCCGAAGGCCTCCCTGGGCACGGCCTCTACCCCTGTCTCCTCCCGGAGCTCCCGGCGCGCCGCTTCCAGGATCGTCTCGCCCCATTCCAGGCGGCCACCCGGGAATCCCCAGTATCCGGGCTGGGGCGGATCCCGACGCCGGACCAGCAGGATCCGATCGTCTTTCCAAACCACCGCCAGTACCCCCGGCCGGGGAGCACGGTTCTCTCCCTGCTTGGGCGTTGTCTTTTCTTTCATTTCCTGCCTATATTGCGGAAAGGGCGGTGTGAGCCCCGGAATTCCCCGAACGGGGATGGGGGCGATCCGCAAAAATCCGAAGGGGGGTCATGGAGTTGAGCTATGTCCAAGCAACCTTCCCTCCTTCCTCTTTCGATACTAATCCTCCTGATGGCCTCCGGAAGGGCGGCGGTCGCCGCCCCCTATACGGAGGCTCCCGAGAACCCCGATGCCGCGCGAGCCTTTGAATTCCTGCTGGACAAGGATTTCAGCCGCCAATGTGACCTGACCACCAGCGTTCTCCGGGACAACCTGGACGAGCTCTTCGGCAGCCGCTACATGGGGCTGGAGTTCGAGCGCTGGGAGGTGGAGGAGGGCGGAACTGGGGAGTACCTCCTGACCCTCCACTACAACGATGAAAGATCGGGCACGACCGAAGCGCGCTGGACGGTGCGGCCGGAACGGGAGGAGGCCCGGATGGACGGCGAGAGCGCCGAGGTGGTGAGCTGCTTCTGAGCCCGCTTCCGGCCGGACGGTCCTAGTCGTTTTCCGGGTGCATCCCCCGTCCGGGTATAGCCGCACGGGGGTGCCTCCGGTGGGGGGAGTCGCGGTAAGATGCCGCCCCGACTTCGGCTTCCAACCACCTGGAGCCCCGGATGACCGATACCCAGAAGTGGCTGCTCCTGGCTGGAGCGGCCGGAGCCGCTTGGCTGCTCTACCTGCTGGCACCCGTCCTCACCCCCTTCCTGGTGGCCGCCCTGCTGGCCTATCTCGGGGATCCCCTGGTGGATCGTTTCGAAGCCCGCGGCATGCCCCGTACCGCGGCGGTAGGGACGGTCTTCCTGGTGCTTCTGGCGGCGCTGTTGGCGCTGTTCCTGCTACTCATTCCCCTGCTGGACAATCAGATCCGGGCCCTCATTCGGCAGCTTCCCCACTATCTCGGCTGGCTCCAGGACACCCTGTTGCCGTTCCTCGCCGCGAACCTGAGTCTGGAGGCCGACGGCGCCTCCCTGGAGGCCTTGAAGGAGTCCCTCAAGGAGCATTGGCAGGAGGCGGGAGGGCTGGCGGCCGCGCTGGCGGGCACCGTGTCCCGCTCGGGCCTGGCCGTGGTGGGCTGGTCGGCGAACCTGGTCCTGATACCGGTGGTGACCTTCTATCTGCTGCGCGACTGGGACCGACTGGTGGCGGGGCTCCACGACCTGCTGCCACGCTCCCGGGTGGAGACCGTTTCCCGGCTGGTACGCGAATCGGACGAGGTGCTTGCTGGCTTTCTGCGCGGGCAGTTCCTGGTCATGCTGGCCCTGGGCCTGGTCTATTCGGTGGGCCTCTGGATCGCGGGGCTCCAGCTGGCCTTCCTGGTGGGCCTGATCGCCGGGCTGGTTAGCTTCGTGCCCTATCTGGGCTTCATCCTGGGGGTGATCCTGGCGGGGGCGGCCATGGTGGTGCAGACGGGCGCTCCCCTCGACCTGGTCTGGGTGCTGGCGGTGTTCCTGGTGGGGCAGGTGCTGGAGAGCGTGGTGCTGCAGCCCCTCCTGGTGGGGGACCGCATCGGCCTCCACCCGGTGGCCGTGATCTTCGCCGTACTGGCCGGAGGGCAGCTGTTCGGCTTCGTGGGCGTGCTGCTGTCGCTGCCGGTGGCGGCCGTCATCGCCGTGTTCGTGCGTCACGCCCACGAGCGCTATCTGGACAGCCGGCTCTATCAGGAGGAGGCAACCGGGGAATGACGGAACAAGAGCCGCACGCCCTGTACCTGGGGGCCGATGTGGGCACCTCCGGGGTGCGGGTGTGCGCCCTGGACGACCAGGGGGGCCTGCGGGGCCAGGAGGTGGTGGACCTGCCGGCGGGGGTGCGCGGCGATGGCCGCCACGAGCAGGATCCGGAGGCCTGGTGGGAGGCGTTGGTGGCGGCCGCCGCGAGGCTGGCCGCGGGCCTGCCGGAGGCGCCGGTGCGGGGGCTGGCGCTCGATTCCACCTCGGGGACCCTGCTGCTGGCCGATCGGGCGGGCCGGCCGCTGGGTCCGGCGGTCATGTACGACGACCGTCGGGCCACCGCGGCGGCGGAGGCCATCGCCCGCGCCGCCCCGGCGGAAAGCGGTGCTCACGGGGCGAACAGCAGCCTGGCCAAGCTCCTCCATCTGCTGGGGCAGGGGGAGGGGGAGAGAGCCGGCCACGCCCTGCATGCGGCCGATTGGCTGACGGGCCGCCTCACTGGCGCCTTCGGGGTGAGCGACGAGAACAACGCCCTCAAGCTGGGCTACGACCCCGTGGGCCGGGGGTGGCCCGATTGGATGAGGGAGCTGGTTCCCGGGGATCTGCTCCCCGAGGTGGTGGCACCGGGGAGCCGGGTGGGGACCCTGGCCACCGAACCGGCGGAGCGCATGGGCCTTGCCGCGGGGATCCCGGTGCAGGCGGGCACCACGGACAGCATCGCCGGCTTCCTGGCCACCGGGGCCGGGGGGGTGGGAGAGGCGGTGACCTCCCTGGGCTCCACCCTCGCCCTCAAGGTGGTGGCGGAGCGACCGGTGTTCGCCCCGGAATACGGAGTGTACAGCCACCGCCTGGGGCAGCGCTGGCTGGCGGGCGGGGCCTCCAACAGCGGCGGGGCGGTGCTGCGGCGGTTCTTCACGGACGCCGAGCTGGCCGAGCTGACCCCGCGTCTGCATCCCGAACGGCCCACCGGCCTCGACTATCTGCCTCTGCCGGAGACCGGCGAGCGCTTTCCCGACAACGATCCGGAGCTGGCGCCGCGCCTCGAGCCGCGCCCCGCGGATCGGGCGGAATTCCTGCAGGGCCTGCTGGAGGGGATCGCCGCCATCGAGGCGCGGGGCTACCGGCGGCTCGCCGAGCTGGGTGCCCCCTATCCAGGCTCCGTCCGGACGGTTGGGGGCGGGGCCGCCAATGCCGCCTGGACCCGCATCCGGGCCGACCTGCTGGGCGTGGCCGTGGCGGCGGCCGAGAACGGCGAAGCGGCCTGCGGCGCGGCCCGCCTCGCTGCGGGCAGGCTCAGCTGAGCGAAGGGGCCTCGTCCAGGTGCTCCAGGACCCGGCGGATGCCGGGGACGCCGTCCTCCAGCATCACGTCCAGGGGACGCCGGCCCTCCAGGCCCTCCTCCGGCGTCACCACCCAGGTATAGACCCGCGGATCGTCGGCGGGGAAGCGGTCCGCCAGGCGCTGGTTGACGGCCAGCAGGCCGCTGGCCCGGCCCAGGACCTCGGGCTCCTCGGGCAGGGGCGCGCCCTTGCGGAACCGCTCCAGCTGCTTCTTCTCCCGTCGGGGCAGGCCGAGCAGGGCGGTCTGCTGCGCATCCTCCAATCCCCAGCGCTTGAACAGCGTGGTGACGTTGTAGGCCAGGTAGCTCCGCTCGGTGGGCTCGGAGACCGGCGGCGGGGACATAGCCCCTCCTTATAAGATGTTTAAGTAATACAACTTACCACGCAAGACCCTGCCGGATCACTCCGGCCACGGCGCCCCGGTTCTTCGGCAACGCGGGGCCCGCGGGATTCCCTCCGGGTCCCCGCCAGGAGGCCGAGCTCCTGGTGGGAGCGACCATCGGTCGCGATCGGCGAGGCCGCTCCCCTGGTCGCGGCTGGAAGCCGCTCCCACGGTAGCTCCGTCGGCCTGGGGAAGACCAACCAGGCGACCCGACCGGGGCCTGCTAGGCGAGGCGGGCCCGCAGGAAGGCGTCCACGGCGTCCACCGCCTCGGCCATGTTCTGTTCGGGGGTCCGGCCCGAGCGCTTGCGGGGCGCCAGGTCGTGGTCGCCGTCCTCGGTCCAGTGGACCCGGATGGCCGGGGACAGGGGGTAGCCCGCCACTTCCTCGGGCTTGCCGAAGGGGTCCCGGGTGCCCTGCACGATGAGGGTGGGGGCGGCCAGGGCCCCGAGGTGGTCGATGCGGGTGTGCTCGGGCTTGCCGGGCGGGTGGAAGGGGTAGCCCAGGCACACCAGGCCCGCCACCCCCGCCTCGTCCGCCACCAGGCTGGCCATGCGGCCGCCCATGGACTTGCCCCCGATCACCAGCCTCTCGGAGCCGAGCTCCGCGATCACCGCCCGCCAGGTGTCCAGGAGGACGGGCTGGCGGTCGGGGGGGCGCTTCCCGCCGTCCTCCCGCCGCCGGACCATGTAGGGGAACTCGAAGCGGGCCACCCGCCAGCCCCGTTCCCCCAGGGAGCTGGCCACGGTGTCCATGAAGGGGGTGTCCATGGGCGCGCCGGCGCCGTGGGCGAGGGCCAGGGTGAGCGGGGCGGTCTCGGGGCCGTCGAAGAGGTAGGGCATGGCTCGCACGACCGCCTATCCGCCGATGTGGGACATTTCCACCTTGGGCCGGGAAACGGTCTCCTCGGTGCGCAGCTCGGAGTAGCGGTCCGCGCGGCCGGACCACAGGGCCTCCAGGAGCTCGCCGATCTCCGCGTCGGAGGCCCCGCCGCGCAGGAGGGCGCGGAGATCGTGGCCCCGTGCGCCGAACAGGCAGGTGTAGAGCTCGCCCTGGGCGGAGAGGCGGGCGCGGGTGCAGGAGCTGCAGAAGGGCTCGGTCACCGAGGAGATGATGCCCACCTCGCCGGCGCCGTCGGCGTAGCGGTAGCGGCTGGCCACCTCGCCGGGATAGTTCGGGTCCAGGGGCTCGATGGGCCATTCCGCGTCCAGGGCGTCGCGGATCTGGGCGGCGGTGACCACGTCGTCCATGCGCCAGCCGTTGCTGTTGCCCACGTCCATGAACTCGATGAAGCGCAGGATGTGGCCCGTGTCCCGGAAGTGGCGGGCCATGGGGAGGATCTGGTCCTCGTTCATGCCGCGCTTGACCACCATGTTCACCTTGACGGGCCCCAGGCCGGCCTCCGCGGCGGCGTCGATGCCCTCCAGCACCCGATCCACCGGGTAGTCCACGTCGTTGATGCGGCGGAACACCCCATCGTCGATGGCGTCCAGGCTCACCGTGACGCGGTTCAGTCCCGCCTTCCGCAGGGCCTCCGCCTTGCCGGGCAGCAGGGATGCGTTGGTGGTCAGGGTGATGTCCTCGATGCCCTCCACCGCGGCGAGCATGCCCACCAGCTCCTCCATGTCGTGGCGGACCAGCGGCTCGCCCCCGGTGATGCGGAGCTTGTTGACGCCCAGGCCGGCGAACACCCGGGCCAGCCGCGCGATTTCCTCGAAGGAGAGGATCTCGGCCCGGGGCAGGAAGGCGTGGTTGGAGCCGAACATCTCCTTGGGCATGCAGTAGACGCACCGGAAGTTGCAGCGGTCGGTGACGGAGATGCGGAGGTCCCGGAGCGGGCGGTGCAGGGCGTCGCGGGTGGTCATTGCGGTCGGGTTCCGTTGCAGGGGCGTAGTCCGAAAGGGGCGGCGGCCGAATACTTGAGAGGCATTCTCAGCCATTTCAGACGATTCCAACCCTAGTGCAGCCGGCCACCGGCGTCAAACTACCCCGTCGGGTAGGGAATGCCCTTATTCCCCGCTGGAGGGGCGGGCGCTCCGGGGGCTCAGGCTGTCGCTACGGGCAGACATCCGGGAAAACCCTGTATGTGGCGGCCGGGAATAGGGAAAGGGCTTGCCGTGCCGCAGCCGGCCGCGACCGGGCCGGGCGGGCGTCGGGGAACGGAGACGGCGCATCGGCAGGGGGATGCCTATCCCGTGGGCCCGGAAGGGGAAACGAAACTGGCGCGCTCCTTGCAATAGGGGCCGTGCAGAAGTCCCACCCATGCCATTGGAGGCCTTACGATGTGGAGTTTCCTCTTGCCCGGCCCTCTCGTCCGTTCCGAGCTCCTGCGTGCTCTCGCGGTTGCGGGATTCTCCGCCTTCTTCCTGTTCGCCGCGGTGGCCATGGGGGGCATGGCGTTCTTCGAGATGGCGCGCGGGGTCTATGGGCTGCTCGCCGCAGCCATGCACAGCGGCGAGTCCATCACCGCCTTCATCCAGGGCCTGAACACCGCAGTGATCGCCATGGCCGCTTACGACCGGGCCGCCTCCTGGCGCTCCCCCCTGGCCCCGCCTCCTCAGAAGTAGCGCCGCATCTGGCTGACCACCACGCCCTGGATCGTTACCTGCTCCGGGGCATACTCCTGCGGGGCGTGGTCGGCGTTGGCGGGGTGGAGGATCACCCGGTCGGGGCGCTGCTCGATGCGCTTCAAGGTGGCCTCCTCGCCGTTGATCAGGGCCACCACCAGCTCGCCGTTGTCGGCGCGGTCGCGCTGCTCCACCACCACCCAATCGCCGTCGAAGATGCCCTCGTCGATCATGGAGTCGCCGTCCACCTCCAGGACGTAGCAGGGCCGGTCCCGGCGCAGCTGGGTGGGGACCTCGAAGGTCTCCGGCTGGGGCAGGGCGGCGATGGGCTGGCCGGCGGCGATCCGGCCCAGCAGCGGCAGCTCGTCGTCGTTGTCGGCCTCCCCGGCCGTCAGCCGCACGCCCCGTTTCTTGCCGTCCATGGGCTCCACCAGCCCCGCATCCACCAGGGCCTGGATGTGGCGATGCAGGGAGCCCCGGGAGCGCATGCCGAGGGCCTGGGCCAGCTCGTCCAGGCTGGGCGGCGGTTCGTCGGCGTGGGCCCGGAGGTAGTCGTGGATCTCGCGTTGGCGGCGGGTCAGCGGGGTGTCCATGGCGCTTGTCCCTGGATGGTTTTGCCGCTAGTATCGCATACGGAGAACGTAACGAGAACACCCCCGTGGCCGAAACCATCCAAGCACTTGACCTTGCCCCCGAAGACCCCGTGCGCGCCTTCGCCGAACGGCTGACGGCCAAGTACGGCGGGCGGATCACGGGGCGCCGGGTCATCCCGGCGCGGGAGGGCGCCTACGCCTCCTTCCCCGAGGATCTGGATCCCCGCCTGCGGGCGGCCCTGGAGAAGCGGGGCGTGGCCGCCCTCTATAGCCACCAGCGAGCAGCCTGGGAGCGGGTGCGCGCCGGGCGCCACACGGTGGTGGTGACGCCCACCGCCTCCGGCAAGACCCTGTGCTACAACCTGCCGGTGCTGCACGACGTCCTTGCCGAGGGCGCGAAGGCCCTCTACCTGTTCCCCACCAAGGCGCTGTCCCAGGACCAGGTGGCCGAGGTCACGGAGCTCAACGGGGCCGGCGACCTGGGAGTGCGGGCCTACACCTTCGACGGCGACACCCCGGGGGACGCGCGCAAGGCGGTGCGCACCCGCGGTGACATCGTGGTCTCCAATCCGGACATGCTGCACCAGGGGGTGCTGCCGCACCACACCAAGTGGGCGCAGTTCTTCGAGTCGCTGCGCTACGTGGTCATCGACGAGATGCACACCTACCGCGGCGTGCTCGGCGCGCACATGGCCAATGTGCTGCGCCGGCTGCGGCGGGTGTGCCGGTTCTACGGCACCGATCCGGTGTTCATCCTGTCCTCGGCCACCATCGCCAATCCGGCGGAGCTGGCCGGTCAGCTCGTGGAGGACGAGGTGGCCGCCGTCACCGAGAGCGGCGCCCCGGCGGGGGAGAAGCACCTGCTGCTGTGGAACCCGCCGGTGGTCAACGCCGATCTGGGGCTGCGCGCCTCGGCGCGCTCCCAGACCACCCGCATCGTGCGCACCGCCGTGCGCGCCGGGCTGAAGAGCATCCTGTTCGCGCGCTCGCGGCTCATGGTGGAGGTGCTCACCAAGTACCTGAAGGACGTCTTCGATGCCGATCCGCGCCGGCCGCAGCGGGTTGCCGCCTACCGCGGCGGCTATCTGCCCACCGAACGGCGCGCCACGGAGCGCAGCCTGCGCGGCGGCGACCTGGACTGCGTGGTGGCCACCTCGGCCCTGGAGCTGGGTGTGGACATCGGGGCGCTGGACGTGTGCGTGCTGAACGGCTACCCCGGCACCATCGCCGGCACCTGGCAGCGCCTCGGGCGTGCCGGGCGCCGCGAGCGCGCCGCCCTGGGCGTGGTGGTGGCCTCCAGCCTGCCGCTGGACCAGTACGTGGTGCGCAATCCGGACTTCTTCCTGGGCGGCTCCCCGGAGCACGCCCGCTGTGATCCCGACCAGTTGCTGATCCTGCTCGACCACGTGCGCTGCGCCGCCTTCGAGCTGCCCTTCCGCGAGGGCGAGGCCTTCGGCGGCGAGGACCTGGGCGAGATGCTGGAGTACTTCGCGGAGGAGGGCATCGTCCACGGCGAGGGCGACCGCTGGCACTGGGTGGCGGACAGCTACCCCGCCAACAGCGTCTCCCTGCGCTCGGTGGCGGAGGGCAACTTCGTGGTGGTGGACATCACGGACGGCGGCCAGACCATCGTCGCCGAGGTGGACTTTGCCAGCGCCCCCATGACCATCTACGAGGGCGCCATCTACATGATCCAGGCCCAGCCCTACCAGGTGGAGACCCTGGACTGGGAGGGGCGCAAGGCCTACGTGCGCCGGACCAAGGCGGACTACTACACCGACGCCATCGACTACATCCGCCTCAAGATCCTCGAGGATTTCGAGCGGGTGGGGCAGGGCCGCGGCGAGGCCGCCAACGGCGAGGTCCACCTCGTGCGCCGTACCGCCGGCTACAAGAAGATCCGCTACTACACCCACGAGAACATCGGCTTCGGCGACATCCACCTGCCCGATCAGGAGATGCACACCACCGCCGTGTGGTGGCAGCTCGGATCGGGCGTGCTGGAGGCCAGCTTCCCCGGCGGGCAGCAGGCCCTGGACGGCTTCCTGGGGGCCGCCTACACCATGCACCACGTGGCCGCGCTGCGCGCCATGTGCGAGCCGGGCGACCTGGGCCGGGCCGTGGGCGACGGCGACGCCGAGTGGTTCGCCACCGTGGGTGCGAGCGGCCGCGGCCAGATCAAGCACTTCGACGGCTCCGAAGGCGACCCCGGCTCAGTTTCGCCGGAAACAAAAGACCTCGGGGCGGCGCGAAGCGGCGACCCGGAGGCCCAGGGCCGCTTCGTGCCCGCCCTGTTCCTCTACGACAACTACCCCGGCGGCGTGGGCCTCTCCGCGCCCCTGTTCGACCAGCGCGAGGCCATAGTCCAACAAGCGCGGCAGCTGGTGGCGGCCTGCGACTGCGCCCACGGCTGCCCGGCCTGCGTGGGGCCCATCCTCGCCTCCGACGCCGAGCGGGGCTTCTCGCCCAAGGGGGCGGCGGCAAAGGTTCTGGAACTTCTGGGAGGAGCCCCATGAGCCGCCTCAAGGGCCGACTCGCCGACCTGCGGCGCCAGACCGGGCAGCGCCCGGATGCGCCTGCGTCGGATGCCCGGCCCGAGCCCGCCGGCCCCCGCCTGGCCGAGCGGGTGCAGCGCGCCGGCGGCGCCCGCCGCCCGTCCCGGGAGAAGCTGGATCCCGGGGAGCTGGCGGAGCGCATCGGCGCCGAGCCCCTGGCCGAGGGCGTGCTGGTGCGCGATCGGCGCACACCCCTGGCCGAGGGCTACGAGGGGGCGCTGTTGACCGGGGCCGCAAGGGCTCGGGAGGCCCTTCCCGAGGCCACCGGCCTGGTCCCGGAGCGGGCGGTGTTCCTGGACACGGAGACCACGGGCCTGGCCGGCGGCACCGGCACCGTGGCCTTTCTGGTGGGGCTGGCCCGCGTGGACGGCGACGCCCTGCTGCAGCGCCAGCTCCTGCTCACCCGGTTCCAGGGGGAGGCCGCCCTGCTGGCGGCGCTGGCCGACTGGGTGGGGGAGGGCGACCACCTGGTCACCTTCAACGGCAAGCGGTTCGACCTGCCGTTGCTCACCACCCGCTGCCGGCTTGCCGGGTGCCCCGATCCCCTGGCCGGGCGGGCCCACCTGGACCTGCTCTACCCCTTCCGCCGCCTGTTCGGCCACCGCTTCCCCGACTGCCGGCTGGCCACCGCCGAGCAGCGGCTGCTCGGCGTTACGCGGCCCGACGACCTCCCCGGCGCTGAGGCGCCCCAGGCCTGGCTCGACTTCCTCCATGCCGGCGACGCGGGCCGCCTGCCGGCGGTGGTGCGGCACAACGAGCGCGACCTGCTGGCCCTGGCGGCCCTGGTGCCGACCCTGGACCGCATTCACGCCAAGCCCGGGCCATGGGGCGGTGATGTGCTGGGCGTGGCCCGCGCCCACTACCGGTTTGGAGAGGAGGCGCGGGCCCGCAAGGTGCTCGCGGCCAACCGGGAGCACCTCGACGCCGAGGGCCTGCGGGAGCTGGCCCGGCTGTACCGCCGGCGTGGGGCGTGGACGAAGGCGCTGGCCATCTGGGAGGACCTGGCGGTCCGGGGTTGCCGGGACTCACGGGAGCGGCTGGCCAAGTACTGGGAGCACGTCGCCGGCGACGTGGAGACGGCACTGGCCTGGGCGGCGCCGCTGGGAGGGACGCCGGAGGGGGAGCGGCGGCTGGCCCGCCTGCGGGGCAAGCGGGGCAGCGGCCCGGCGGAGCCCGGTCCCTGCGCATAGGAAGGCCTTGGGGGAGGCCCGGTCCGGCCGCCTCCTCGGCTTCCCGCGCCCGGGAAGGAATCGGTCAGCCCTGCGGGCTCTCTTCCATGTCTCCGCAGTACTTCTGCAGGTGCTCCGGGATGTCCGGCGGGCACTCTCCGCACGCCTGGTTCCCCGGTACCGCATGATCGATGAATTTGGGGTAGGGCAGGCCGAGGTTGTTCATGATCTCCAGGAACTCCGCCTCGCTCCGGCCCTGCCCCAGGCGCGGGTTGCGGCCCTTCTCCTGGCCGATGGTGGACACCCAGCGACCATGGTAGTCGTGCCCGGGGTGGACCAGGATGTCATCGGGCAGGGTGAACAGTTTGCCGTGGATGCTGTGGTACAGACTGGAGGCATCCCCGTTCTGAAAGTCCGTGCGGCCGCAGCCGTCGATCAGCAGGGCGTCCCCGGTTAGCGCCCGTTCCCCCACCGTGTAGGCCATATGGTTGTCGGTGTGGCCCGGGGTGTGCAGGGCCTCCACGCGGATGTCGTCCATCTCGAAGGGGTGGTCCTCGTCGACGCCCACCTCCGTGCAGGGCAG